>CAJXTG010000001.1 GCA_913060655.1 uncultured Nitriliruptoraceae bacterium
GCTGCAACTGCTCGTCACCGTCCCCGCCGGGTTCGCGCTCGCGAAGCTGCGCTTCCGCGGCTCGCGGCTGGGGCTGTGGACCGTGCTCATCGCGCTGATGATCCCCGGTCAGGTCGTCGCGCTGCCGGTCTACCTGCTCATCAACCGGCTCGGCCTGCTCAACACGCACACCGCGCTGATCCTGCCCTTCGTCGGGTCCGCGTTCGGCATCTTCCTGTTCCGACAGTTCTTCCTCAGCGTTCCGCAGGAGATCGTCGACGCCGCGCGACTCGATGGCGCCAGCACCTTCGCGCTCGTGTGGCGTGTCGCCGCGCCGCTCGCACGACCCGCCATCGTCGCCTTCGGAATCTTCAGCGTCATCAACCACTGGAACGCCTTCTTCTGGCCGTTCTTCGTGCTGACCGACGACACGGCCGCGACGGTGCCCTGGGCGCTCGCGACCTTCACGTTCGACAACAACCGCATCTACGCCGCCGAACAGGCCGCGTCGGTGCTCGGGATCCTGCCGATGCTCATCGGTTTCGTGCTGGCGTCCCGCTCCATCGTCGAGGGTGTGGCCCTCTCGGGGCGCGGATGACGCGCCCCTGCCGCACCCCGCACCCGTCCTCGACCGCGCCCACGGTCGAGGGCTCGAACCCGAGACCCCCAAGGAGGGATCCCATGCGCACCACCCCACGCCCGCAGCGTCGACCGCTGCTGGCACGGCTCGCCGCGTTCGCGGCGGTGTCCATCATCGCCGCCGCCTGCGGCGGGACCGAGAGTGCCGACGAGCCGGCGCCGGCCAGCCCGGACCCGGCGCCGACGACCGAACAGGAGGAGGCCCCGACGTCCACGGACATCGGGACGCTCCGCATCACCTACGTCTCGCCCGACTTCCTCGGCGTCCCGATCGAGGAGTCGCTTGAGGAGCTGCGCTCGCAGGTCGACTTCGAGATCGAGACGCGTCAGGTCAACGGTTGGTACGGGGACCTCGCGCAGGCCGTCCAGCGTGAGATCGCCGCGGGCGACGCGTCGGACGTCGTGATGATGGGACTGTCCAACCTGCGGCAGTTCGTCGAGGCCGACCGGGTCACGCCGATCACCGACCTCTTCGAGGCTGAGGGCGCCGACTTCGCCGCTCAGTACGACCCGGCGTTCCTCGACCTGATGACGTTCGACGGCGAGCTGTACGGAATGGGCTACGCCTACTCGAACGCCATCATGTACTACAACCGCGACCTGTTCGAGCAGGCCGGGCTCGACCCGGACTCGCCGCCGGAGACGTGGGAGGAGGTCCTCGAGGTCGCGCGCACGATGCGTGCCGAGCTCGGAGACGAGATCGTCCCGATCGTCTACCCGACGGACGGCGACAACTGGATGTTCCAGACCAACCTGGCCTCCGCCGGGGGGACGTTCATGAACGCCGACGAGACGCGGTTCACGTTCAACAGCCCCGAGGCCGTGGCGGCCATCGAGTTCTGGAAGGGCCTCGTCGACGAGGGGCTCATGCCGATCGAGGGCTACAGCGGGATGCGTGAGCGCTTCTTCGCCGGCAACGGCGGGATGATCCTCGACACGTCCGGGGCGTTCGGCCGCGTCGACGCCGGCGTCGGCGACCGCTTCGCCTGGGACACCGGCCTGCTGCCGATCCCTGCGGACGGTGACCGTGCGCTGGCCGTCGGAGGGTCCGGGTTCTCCATCCTCACCGATGACCCCGACCGGGTCGCCGCCGCCTGGGAGGTCCTGAAGTACCTCGCCGGTCCGGAGGCGCAGTACCGGCAGAGCACCCAGCTCGGCTACCTGGCCGCCAACACGCTGGTGACCCAGACCAGCCGGAGTGAGGCGGACTGGGGTCGGCTCGAGGAGTTCGACGAGGACCCGCGGCTCAACACCGCGTACGAGCAGGCGGCTGACTCCGTCCCCTGGTTCTCGGCGCCGGTCAACAACGTCGAGGTCGACGATCTGATCGTCGACGCCGTCGCCGCCGCCATCCGCGGTGTCGATGACGTGCAGGTCGTCCTCGACCAGTCCGTCGCACGGGCGAACGAGCTGCTCGGGTGAGCCGCACGGCCCGTGGGACGGACCCGACGTCCACGGACGTCGAGGTCCGTCCCACGGGCCACCGCGGCCGCAGCGCGAAGCACGGCACAGGAGGTGAGGAGATGGACACGCCGATCGTGAGGGTCGACGACATCCGCAAGGTGTTCCCCGACGGGACGGTCGCTCTCGGCGGGGTCACCGTCGACTGCGCGCCGGGCGAGCTGCTCGTGCTCGTCGGCCCGTCGGGGTGTGGGAAGACGACCCTGCTGCGTTCGATCGCCGGCCTGGAGACGCCGACCGGTGGACGCATCGAGGTGGGCGGTGTCGACGTGACCCGCGAGGCTCCGCAGCGACGCGGGGTCGCGATGGTCTTCCAGCACTACGCGCTCTACCCGGACAAGACGGTCCGTGACAACATCGAGTTCCCCCTGCGCATGGCTCGCGTCCCGAGGACCGAACGCAACCGTCGCAGCGACGAGGTCGCCCACCTGCTGCAGATCGGTGAGCTCATGGGGCGGCGTCCCGCCCAGCTGTCCGGCGGACAGAAGCAGCGGGTCGGCATCGGCCGCGCGCTGGTCCGCGGCCCCAAGGTGCTGCTGATGGATGAGCCGCTGTCGAACCTCGACGCCAAGCTCAGAGTCGAGATGCGGGCCGAGTTGCGCGCCCTCCATCAGGCGCTCGGGACCACCATCGTGTACGTCACCCACGACCAGGTCGAGGCGCTCACTCTCGCCGACCGCGTCTGCGTCCTCCGGGACGGACGCATCGAGCAGCTCGACACACCCGAAGCCGTGTTCGGAGCGCCATCGACCGCGTTCGTCGCCACGTTCCTCGGCGGCATGAACCTGCTGCGCGGCACCCTCGTCGACGGCCATCTCGTGCGTGACGGGTCCACCGTCGCGCGGGTCCCCGGTGGGGGTTCGGGCGAGGTGGACGTCGGCTGCCGTCCCGACGCCCTCCGGCTGGGGGTGGGAGGCGACGACGCCCTGACCGTGACAGGAGAGGTCGTGCTGCGGGAGATGCTGGGGACCCAGTCGCAGCTGCACGTCAAGGTCGCCGATGGACTCATCGTCCGTGCACTCGTCCCCGTCGACCTGCCGACGGAGCGGACCGTCACCCTCTGGGCGCCACCGGCGGACGTCCACCTGTTCGACGCCGACTCAGGGACGCGACGGGCGCCGGCGCCGACCTTCTCGGTGGGCGCGCCCGCGTGAGCGCCGACGTTGGCCCCGGCGTCGAGGCCGGGGCCGTCCACCTCGTGATCGGAGATGGCCGAACCACGTCGGGAGCGTCCGACGAGCGGTTCGTCATCGACGGATCCGCCGTCGTTCTCGACCTCGATGGCGTCCTCGCCGACTCGCACACCGCCTGGGTCGATGCGGAACGCCGGGCCGTCGAGGAGCTCGGCGGCCACTGGCGGCCGTCGACCGGCAGCACGGCTCAGGGCACCGCTCCGAGCGTCGCGTCCGCCGAGCTGGCTGCACGGTGCGGACTCGATGGGCGTCAGCGTGACGTCGATGAGGCGACCCGCCGCCAGGCGGTCGCACGCTTCCCCGACCTGGTGCAGCCGATGGACGGGGCGCGGCGATTCGTCGCGAGCGTCGTCGACCTCGTGCCCGTCGCGGTCGCGACGAACGCCGCCAGGCCGATCGCCGAGGTCACCTTGCGCAGCATCGGCCTTGCCGACCTGCTCCGCGTGCTCGTCACCGTCGACGACGTGCCCTCGGGCAAACCGGCGCCGGACGTCTACCTCGCGGCCGCCGCGCTTCTTGAGGCGCAGCCGCGGCGCTGCATCGCCATCGATGACACGACCACGGGACTCCGGGCCGCCGTCGCCGCCGGCATGCGCACGTTGGCGTTCGGTCCGCCGGCCGACGTGCCCGATCAGGCGGTCGGCGTCATCGGCGGCTGGTCGGACGTGACCGTGATGCCCGCCCCCTGAGCCGTCCGGCCCGCCGCCCGCTAGGCGACGTCCCAGACGTTGCCGGCGTCGAGCAGCGCCCGCAGGTCCGCGTCCTTCGCCGCCGTCGCCCGCGCGACCTGGTCGCGGACCAGGTCGTCGTAGACGGGCGCGTCGACGTCGCGGAACACGCCGAACGGGGTCGGCCGGTCGGGAGTCGGCGCGAGGCGTGACAGGGCGAACGCGGTCGTGGGGTCCTCACGCGTCGCGTCGTGCACGACGATCCGGTCGCCCGCCTCCGCCGTCGGCACCACCGACATCGACCCGTCGGCGTCGGCGACGACCGCATGCTCGCCGTCGGGGCCGAACACGATCGGCTCGCCCTGGGTCAGCCGGATCTGGTTGTGCTGCTTCGTGTCCCTGCCGGTCACCTGGATGAACGCGTCGTCGTTGAACACGACGCAGTTCTGGTAGATCTCGACGAACGACGTGCCGCGGTGCGCGTGCGCCGCCGTCAGCGTCTCCATCAGGTGCTTGCGGTCCGCGTCGATCGAGCGGGCGACGAACGTCGCCTCCGCACCGAGCGCCAGCGACACCGGGTTCAGCGGACGGTCCACCGACCCCATCGGCGTCGACTTGTGCACCGCCCCGAGCGGCGACGTCGGCGAGTACTGGCCCTTCGTCAGCCCGTAGATCTCGTTGTTGAACAGCAGGATGTTCAGGTTCACGTTGCGCCGCAGCGCGTGCAGCAGATGGTTCCCGCCGATCGACAGGCCGTCGCCGTCCCCGGTGACCACCCACACGTCGAGGTCGGGGCGGCTCGTCGCGAGCCCCGTCGCGATCGTCGGCGCCCGCCCGTGGATCGTGTGCAGCCCGAACGTGTCCATGTAGTAGGGGAAGCGGGACGAGCAGCCGATGCCGGAGACGAACACGGTCGACTCGGGCCGGGCGCCGACCTCGGCGAGCAGCGTCTGGATCGTCGCGAGGATCGCGTAGTCGCCGCAGCCCGGACACCAGCGGACCTCACGGTCCGACGCGAAGTCCTTGCGCGTCAGCGGCGTCGTGGTCGTGTCGGTCGCGCTCATGCGTCCCTCCTCGCGTCGGCGCCACGCCCGTCGAGCCCCGCCCCGGCCATGCGGGTGATGACCTCGACGAGCTCGCTGGACAGGAACGGGGCGCCGGTGACCCGGTTGTACGCCTGGATGTCGATCAGGGTGCGGGCGCGCAGCAGCATCGCCAGCTGCCCCATGTTGTTCTCCGGCAGGATCACCGTCCCGTAGCGGCGCATGATCCCCTCGAGGTCCGGATGGATGGGGGAGAGGTGGCGCAGCTGCACGTGCGCGACCTTCCTCCCGTCCTCGCGCAGCGTGTGGCAGGCGGCGCGGATCGGCCCGTCGGTCGACCCCCAGCCGACGACGAGCACGTCCGCGTCGCCGCTGGGGTCGTCGACCTCCAGCGGCGGCAGCTGCGCGCCGATGCGGGCGATGCGCTCGTGGCGCAGCACCGTCATCGCATGGTGGTTCGCCCCGTCGTAGGACAGGTCCCCGGTGTCGGGCGCCTTCTCCAGCCCGCCCAGCCGATGCTCCAGCCCGGCGGTGCCCGGCAGCCCCCACGGGCGGGCGAGCGTCTCCGGGTCGCGGCGGAACGGCAGGAACTCGCCGTCGTCCCCGTTCGGTGCGGTCGTGAACGCGAACGCCGCCGACAGGTCCGGCAGCGTGTCCACGTCGGGGATGCGCCACGGCTCCGCCGAGTTCGCCAGGTAGCCGTCGGTGAGGATCATCACCGGCGTGCGGTAGGTCAGCGCGATGCGTGCCGCCTCCAGCATCGTGTCGAACGCGTCACCGGGCGACTTCGCCGCGACGACGGGGATGGGCGCCTCGCCGTTGCGGCTGAACAGCGCCTGCAGCAGGTCCGACTGCTCCGTCTTCGTCGGCAGGCCCGTCGACGGGCCGCCGCGCTGCACGTTGACGACGAGCACCGGCAGCTCGTACATCGTCGCGAGGCCGATGCCCTCCGTCTTCAGCGCGATGCCCGGCCCCGACGACGTCGTCACCGCCAGCGCCCCGCCGAACGCCGCACCGATCGCCGAGCCCATCGCCGCGATCTCGTCCTCCGCCTGGAACGTCGTGACGCCGAAGTGCTTCAGCTTCGCGAGCTCGTGCAGGATGTCGGACGCCGGCGTGATCGGGTAGGAGCCGAGGAACAGCGGCAGGCCGGCCCGCTGCGCGGCGGCGACCAGCCCGTAGGCGGACGCCTGGTTCCCGCTGATCGTGCGGTAGCGGCCCGGCGGCAGCTCGGCCCGGCCGACCTCGTAGGTGAACGTGAACGCCTCGGTCGTGTCGCCGTAGTTGAACCCGGCCCGCAGCGCCTTCACGTTCGCGTCCGCCAGCGCCGGCTTCGCCGCGAACTTCTCCCGCAGCCACGCCTCCGTGCCCGTCGTCGGCCGGGAGAACATGAACGACACGAGCCCGAGCGCCAGCATGTTCTTGCAGCGGGCCGCGTCCTTCTTCGTGATCGCGCCGGACGCGACGTCCTCCTCGAGCGCCCGCAGCGTCAGGCTCGTCAGCCCCACCTCGTGCACGGTGAAGTCGACGAGCGCACCGTCCTCACGCGGGTCGGTGACCGCACCGGCCTTCGCCAGGCTGCGCTCGTCGAACTCGTCGCTGTTGAGGATGAGCGTGCCGCCGGGCTTGAGGTCGCCCATGTGCTTCATCAGCGCCGCAGGGTTCATCGCCACCAGCATGTCCGGCGCGTCACCGGCCGTGTGGATCGAGTGGTCGGAGAAGTGCAGCTGGAAGGAGCTCACGCCCGCGACCGTGCCGGCGGGCGCGCGGATCTCCGCGGGGTAGTCGGGGAACGTGACCAGGTCGTTGCCAGCCAGGCCCGACTCGGTCGTGAACCGGTCGCCGGTCAGCTGCATCCCGTCGCCCGAGTCGCCCGCGAAGCGGATGACCGCGTCGTGCAGGCGGACCCGGTCCCGGTCCGGGCCCGTCTCCGTGCTCCCCGTGGTGGTGGCGCTCATCCGCCGTGCCTCCCGCTCGCGTCGCAGCGCGCGGCCGAGCCGCGCGGACCCTTGGGACCGTAGGTCAGCCGCAGGCGGCGCGGGCGGAGGACCGGCCCACATCCGAGGGACCTCCGTCACCCACCGGCGTCACCCACCTCCGTCACCCGGCGGCGTCACCCGGGGCGGCACGGACCTCGCCGGCGACGTCCCCGCCGCCCTGCGGCGCCGCCTCCACCCACGTGCCCGGCGCGATGACGCCGGCGGCCTCCAGGTGCGCGACGAGCGCCGTCGCCGCACCGCGCAGCGACCCGTCCGACGCCTTCACCGCGACCCCGTGGCCGTCCCCGTCGGCGTCGCGCCAGCCGGCGGCGAGCACTCCCTCCGCGCCGCGCTTGGCGACCACGCCGGCGGCGAGCAGCGCCGAGTCCACCAGCGGCACGCGCACCCCGCCGCTGCGCCGCTCCGACCCGCCGACCATCAGCGGCCGGGCGAGCCCCGCGTCGCGCACCCGGGCGGTGCGCTCCTCCACCGCCAGCCGGGCGAACGCCCCGGCGAGCCCGGCGAGCGGCGTGACCACCGCCGGTGCGCCGCAGCCGTCCACACCGACCGCGGTGGCCGGGCCGGTCCAGCCGGCGAGCGCGGCGAGCACACGCGTCTGCAGCGGCCCGTCCGGGTCGAGCACCGTCGCGACGTCCGTCGGCAGCCCGAGCACCCGGGCGGTGAGGACGAACAGGGCGTGCTTGCCGGAGCAGTTGTGCGCGAGCCGCGAGCGGGCGGCGGCCGGGTCGTCGGGCACGCCGGCGCGCGGGCACGTCAGCACGCCCTCGTCGAGCCCGCCGCGGGCGAGCAGGGCCCGCACCGCGGCGAGCTGGTCCGGCTCCGCCCGGTGCGACGCCCAGGCGACGGCGACCTCGTCGTCGGTGAGCGACGCGGCGAGGGTCGGGTCGGCCGCGGCCAGCAGCTCGAGGCACACGGTCGCCTGCAGCGGCTTCACCGCCGAGCGGGGGAACACGGCGACGTCGGCGCGGCCACGCACCGCCCGGGGCGTGCCGGCCGTGTCGACCTCGACGAGGTGGCCGAGGTGCACCGACTCGACGACCTCGTCGCCGGTGCGCACGTCACGACGGGTCACCTCGACCAGCGGCACCGCGCCGGCGGTGGTGGCGCTCACCCGGCGACGGGCGGCGCCTCGCCCTTCTCGATCGGCGCGCGCACCAGGTTGCCCCACTCCGTCCACGACCCGTCGTAGTTGCGCACGTCGTCGAAGCCGAGCAGGTGGGTCAGCACGAACCACGAGTGGCTCGAACGCTCACCGATGCGGCAGTAGGCGACCGTCGGCTGCGACGGGTCCATCCCCTCACCGTCGACGTACAGGGCCCGCAGCTGCTCGACGGGGAGGAACCGGCCCGTGTCGGGGTCGACCGCCCGCCCCCACGGGACGCTGCGCGCGCCGGGGATGTGCCCGCCGCGCATCGCCCCCTCCTGCGGGTAGTCGGGCATGTGGGTGCGCTCGCCGGTGAACTCCTGCGGGCTGCGCACGTCGATCAGCTGGCCGCGCGCCGCCATGTGCTGCTCGACGTCGTCGCGGTAGGCGCGGATCGGCGCGTCGGTGCGCTCCACCACCGGGTAGCCGGCCCCGTCCGCCGGCGGGGTGACCGTCGGCCGCTCGCGCGTCCAGTCGCGGCCCTCCGCCTCCCACGCGTCCCGGCCGCCGTCCATCAGCCGCAGGTCGGCGTGGCCGAACAGGCTGAACACCCACAGCGCGTAGGCGGCCCACCAGTTCGCCTTGTCGCCGTAGAACACGATCGTGTCGTC
Organism: uncultured Nitriliruptoraceae bacterium; assembly: GCA_913060655.1. Lineage (GTDB taxonomy): Bacteria > Actinomycetota > Nitriliruptoria > Nitriliruptorales > Nitriliruptoraceae > CSBr16-57R1. The sequence continues at coordinate 8,739 of CAJXTG010000001.1, forward strand.
CCGGCCGATGCCCTTCGCGTCCATCAGCGCGGCGAACCCCGCCCCGTCGACGTAGTCGCGGGTGACGGGGTCCTGCAGCTCCGTGTGCCAGTCGATGCGCACCGCACCCGGCAGGTGGCCGACGTCGTACAGCAGCGGGTCCTCGTTCGACTCGACGATGACGAGCCCGGGGGTGCCCAGCCGCTCGGCCACCCACGCGGGGGTGACCAGCCGGGACGGGTCGTGGTAGCCGGCGATCTTCGGGTCGGCGTCGATGGCGTCGATGGGCACGGGGACCTCGCTCGTCAGGGTTCGTCGGTACGGTCGTCGGACCTCGCAGAGGGTAGGAGGAGCCCACCGTGACCCTGCCGGACCGCCTTGCGAACGTGGTGAACGACTTCCTCGCCGCCCCGCCGGAGCTGCGCACCGAGCTGCTGCTCGAGCAGGCCGAGGCGCTGCCGGACCTGCCGCCGGAGCTGAGCGGCGAGGACGCCCGCGACCGCTTCGAGCAGGTCGAGGAGTGCCAGACGCCGTTCTTCCTCGCCACCGACGTCGCCGACGGTCACGTCCGGCTCCACTTCGACTGCCCGCCGCAGGCGCCCACCACCCGCGGGTTCGCCGGCATCCTCCACACCGGCCTCGACGGCGCCACCCCCGAGGAGATCCTCGCCGTGCCCGCCGACTTCCACCACACGATGGGGCTCGCCGAGGTCATCAGCCCGCTGCGGCTGCGCGGCATGGACGCGATCCTGTTCCGCCTCAAGCGGCAGGTCGCCGCCCGCGCCGCCGTCGACGGCTGAGCGTCGCAGCCGCTCGCTAGCGTGCCCCGCCGGACGGAGGGGACGCCGGGGTGACGCTGGAGGTGCAGGTCGCCGCACGTCCCGAGCCGCTCGTCGACCGGCTCGCCGACCGGCTCGCCCCACCCACCGACGACCCGTTCACCACCGACCTCGTCGTCGTGCCCAACGCCGGCATGCGCGAGTGGGTCGCGACCCGGCTGATGGACCGGCTCGGCGTGCTCGCCGGCGTCGAGTTCGTCTTCCCCGCCGAGCTGACCCGCCGCACCCTCGGCCTGCCCGACCCCGCCGACGACCCGTGGCGGCCCGAGCGGATGGCGTGGCACGTCCTCGCCCTGCTCGCCGAGGGGGTCGACCTCGGCGCCACCCCGTGGGACGGCATCCCGCCCCGCCCGTGGACCGTCGCCCGGCGGGTCGCCGACCTGCTGGAGGGGGCGGCGTCGCAGCGGCCCGACCTCGTCGCCGCCTGGACGGCCGGCGGGGACGGTGGGCTCGGCGCCGACCGCGCCTGGCAGGCGGCGACGTGGCGGGCGCTGCGCGAGCGCATCGGCGTCCCCTCGCCGGCCGAACGGCTCCTCGCCGCCGCCAGCGACCGCACCGGCCCGCCCGGCCCGGCCGCCGACGGCGCCCGGCTGCCCGCCCGGCTGACCGTCCTGGGCCTGTCCACGGTCACCGCCCCCGCGGCGGCCGTGCTCACCACCGCCGCCCGCACCGCCGACGTGCTCGTGCTCGCCACCACCGCCGCACCCGCCGCCGTCCGGGAGGCCCTCGCGACGACGGCCGCGACCGCCGACGGTGACGCGGCGCCGGACGCCGGACCGCTGCACGTCGCCCCGGCCCGGCCCGCCGAGGTCCGCACCGACGTGCACCCGCTGCTCGCCGCCTGGGGCCGCCCCGCCCTCGAGGCGGCGACGCTGCTCGCCCGGCTACCCACCACCCCCACTCTCCTCGACGACGACGGCGCCGCGGCCGGCGGTCCGGCTCGGCCGGCGGCCGGACCGTCGACGCAGCTCGCGCGGCTGCAGGCCGCCGTGCAGGCGGCCGACCCGACCCCGACCGCCCCCACCGGCCACTCCGACCGCGCCCACGGCGGCGACGGCAGCGTGCAGGTCCACGCCTGCCACGGGCTGGTCCGCCAGCTCGAGGTGCTCCGCGACGTGCTGCTCCACGCCCTCGACGCCGACCCGACGCTGCGGCCCCGCGACATCGCCGTGCTGTGCGCCGACCTCGCCGCCGTCGCCCCCCTCGTCGGCCCCGTCCTCGGTGCGGACGTCGCCGGCCGCTCCCTCCCCGTGCTCGTCACCGACCGGGCCGCCGGCACCGCCCCGCCCGTCGAGGCCGCCCTCGACGCGGCGCTCGCGCTCGCCACCTCCCGGCTCGAACGTGACGAGGTGCTCACCTTCCTGTCCCAGCCCGTCGTCGCCGCCGCCCTCGGCCTCGACGCCGACGACCTCGCCGTGCTCGAACGGGTCGCCGAGCGGCTCGCCGTCCGCTGGGGGCGCGACGCCGCCCACCGGGAGGCGTGGGGCTACCCGCCGGACGTCACCGTCGGCACGTGGCGGGAGAGCGTCGACCGGCTCCTCGCCGGGCTGCTGCTCGACGGGCGCGACGGCCCCGTCGACGGGCTCGCCCCCGCCACCGGGTTCGGCATGCAGGACCTCGGACGGGTCGGCCGGCTCGCCGACGCGCTCGACGCCGTCGCCCGCCTCGCCGACCTCGCCGCCACCCCCCGGCCGATGGCCGACTGGGCCGGCCCGCTGCGGTGGATCGTCGACCGGCTGCTGCGGCCCGAACGGCGCGGCGACGCCGCCACCGACGGGTTCGCGCAGCAGGCCGCCGCCGTCCGCGAGGTCGTCGACACGCTCGTCGCCGACGCGGCCGCCGCCGGCGACGTGCCCCTCGACGTGCGCGAGGTCCGCGCCGCGCTCGCCGACCGGCTCGGCGCCGGCGGGTCCCGCGCGCGGCTGCGCACCGGCCACGTCAGCGTCGCCTCCCTCGCCCCGCTGCGCGGCGTGCCGTTCCGCGTCGTCGCCGTCGTCGGGCTCGGGGACACGCCCGCCGCGGCGGCCGACGACGACGACGTGCTCGCGCTCGCCCCCCGGCTCGGCGAGCGGGACGCGCCGTCGGAGGGGCGCGCCGCCCTGCTCGACGCCGTCCTCGCCGCCCGCGACACCCTCGTCGTCACCTGCGACGGGCAGGACGTGCGCACCGGCGACGTCCGCGACCTGCCCACCACCGTCGAGGAGCTGCTCGACGTGCTGCCCGCCGGCGACGCCGGCGCCGGCGTGCCGACCCTCGTGCGCCACCCGCGCCACCTCGCCGACCGGCGCAACGTCACCACCGGGCCCGGCGCGACCGGACGGGTCGACCCGGCCCGCCCGTTCACGTTCGCGCCGGCCGCGCTGCGCGCCCTCGACGCGTTCGCCGCCACCGCCGGCAGCGCCCGCCGGCCCGCCGCCGGCCACGGCGTGCTCACCACCGACGTCGGCGACGGCCGCTGGCGCACCGTCGCCCTCCCGCCCGGTGGGGAGGTGACCGGCGGCGACGGCGGCAGCGTCGCGCTCACCCTCGACGACGTCGTCGAGGCGCTGCGCCGCCCCGCCCGGACGCTGCTGCGCACGCGCCTGGGGGTGCGGCTGCCCCACGAGCTGACCGCCGACCCGCGCACCGTCGAGCTGTGGGTCGACGACCCGCTGGCCCGCTGGGCGTTCGGCCAGGACCTGCTCGACCACGTCGTCGCCGGCGGGGACCCCGCCGGCTGGGTCGCCGCCCGCCCCGCCGCCGGCGGGCTGCCCCCCGGGCGGATCGGCCGGGCGCTGCTCACCGGCTTCGTCGACGAGGTCGTCGCCCTCCACGAGGCGGCCGGCCGTCCCACCGCCACCGCCGTCCCCGTCGGCGTCGACCTGCCCCTCGACGGGGCCGTCCACGGCGTCACCCGCGCACGTCTCGTCGGCACCGTCCGCCACGTCGACGGTGGCGTGGTCGACGTCCGCTACGCCGCCGACCACGCGTCGCAGACCGTCGCCGCTGCCGTCGCGCTGCTCGCCACCGTCGCCGCCGACGTGCCGCTGCCCACGGCCGACGGGCCGGCCGTGCCCGACGTCGCCCACGTCGTGCGGCGCGCCCCGTCGCAGGCACGCGACGACACGCCGGTGGTGCGGGCGCTGCGCCTCGGCGGCGACGCCGCCGCCCGCACCGCCGCCGCCCGCGCCGCCCTCACCGCCCTCGTCGACCTCGCCCTGCGGATCCGCAGCGGCCCCGCCGCGCTGCTGCCGCGCGCCGCGTTCCACCTCGACGCGACCGTCGACCTCACCCGCCCGGCGACGGGGACGCTGCGCGCCGACGTCGCCCGCGACCTCGACGACCCGGCCACCGCCATCGTGCTCGGCGTCACCGACCTGCCCGACCTCGCCGCCCAGGTCGACGGGCCGCTCGAGGAGGGGCTGCCCGACGCGCCCACCCCCGCGCAGCGCTGGTCCGCCGCCCTGCGCGCCCCCCTCACCGACCCGTTCCGCGCCCACGCCGACGGGGAGGGGGGTCCATGAGCATCGGCCCCCTCGACCTGCGCGCCCCGCTGCCGCCCGGCCTCAGCGCCGTCGAGGCGTCGGCGGGCACCGGCAAGACGTTCGCGCTGACCGCGCTGACCGTCCGCGCCGTCGTCCGCGACGGGCTGCGCACCGACCAGCTGCTCGTCGTCACCTTCACCCGCGCCGCCGCCGCCGAGCTCCGCGGCCGCATCCGCGCCGGCCTGCGCGACGCCGCGGCCGCGCTGCGCACCGTCGCGGCCACCGGCCGCGTGCCCGACGGGCTCGACGACGCCCTCGACGCGCTGTGCCGCACCGACGGCACGCCCGACGGGCCGCCCCTCGACCCCACCGAGGCGCAGCGGCGGGCGACCGTCGCCGCCCGCGCCCTCTCCACCCTCGAGCGGGCCACCATCACCACCCTGCACGGCTTCTGCCAGACGGCGCTCGCCGGCCTCGGCCTGCGCGGCACCGGCACCGGCCTGCGGCTCACCACCGACGTGCGCCGCCTGCAGGCCGACGCGGTCCGCGACGGGCTGCTCGCCGCCCTCAGCGCCGACCCGGACGCGCTGCGCCGCCGCAAGGGGAAGGGCGACGACGTCCGGCTCGAGACGCCCCGCGAGGTCGAGGGGCGCATCGACCGGCTGGTGGGCACCGTCCTCGGCTCCGACGCGCACGTCGTCCCCCTCGGGACGTCCACCGAACCGGTCGCGGATGCGACCGCCCGCTTCACCGGCGACGTCGTCGACGCGCTGCGCCGCCGGCTCGCCGCCGACGACCTGCTCACCTTCGACGAGCTGGTGCGCCGCATGGACCTCACCCTCGCCGACGCGCGCGGCGGTGCGGTCGCCGCCCGGCAGCTGCGCGGCCGGCTGCGCCTCGTCCTCGTCGACGAGATGCAGGACACCGACGCGGTGCAGTGGCGCATCCTCCACCGCGCGTTCCTCGCCGACCCCGACACGCTCGGCCCGCCCGCCGACGTCGTCATCGTCGGCGACCCGAAGCAGTCGATCTACCGCTTCCGCGGCGCCGACGTCGACGCGTCCATCGACGCGTTCGCCGCCGCCGGCCCGCAGCGCCGCTCGCTCGGGCACAACTGGCGCTCGTCGGTGCCGCTGCTCGACGGGCTCGACGTGCTCCTGCGCGGGGCGACGTTCGGCCGGCCCGAGATCGCCTACCGCACCGTCACCGCCGGCCGGCCCGTCGACACCCGGGTGCACGCCGCCGGCGCCCCCGTCGAGGTCCGCTGGGTGCCCCGCGACGGGACGCTGCCGCTCGCCAGCGACGGGTACCGGCTGCTGACCGACGCGACCGACGCCCGCGTCCTCGACGACCTCGCCGTGCAGGTCGTCACCCTCCTCGCCGACGGCCGCGTCGACGACGCCGACGGGACCCGGCCCCTCGCCCCCCGCGACGTCGCCGTGCTCGTGCGGCGCAACGCCGACGCGACCGCCGTCGTCGACCGGCTCGCCGCCGCCGGCGTCGTCGCCGTGCAGCCCAAGGGCGGCCGGGTGTACGACACCGACGCGTTCGCGCAGTGGCGCATCCTCCTCGCCGCGCTCGCCGCCCCCGGCGACCCCGACCGGATCCGCACCCTGCTGCTGTCCTGGTTCGTCGACGCGCCCGCCGGCGCCGTCGACGACGACCACCGGCTCGACGAGCTCGCCCGCCGCTGCGCCGGCTGGGCCGGCCGGCTCGCCACCGACGGGATCATGGCGCTGCTCGCCACCCTGCGTGCCGACCCCGAGGACATGGCCGCGCTCGCCCGCTCCGGCGAGCGGGGGCTGACCGACCTCGAGCATCTCGCCGAGCTCGTCCACGTCGCCGTCGGCGCCCGCGGCGTGCCCGCCGCCGTCGCGCTGCGCACCCTCGAGGAGCTCGCCCTCGCCGCCGACCGCGGGGAGGACGACAGCGACGACCCGGCGGTGCGGCGCATCGGCAGCGACGGCGACGCCGTGCAGGTCATGACCGCCCACGCGGCGAAGGGGCTCGAGTTCCCCGTCGTCCTGCTGCCGTTCGCGAACCGGGCGCAGCACCTCACCCAGCCGTGGACGTTCCGCAGCACCGTCGGCGGCGCACCCGCCCGCGTCGTCGACGCCGGCTCCGCGCTCGACTGGACGCCGGTGGGCGACGGGTCGCCCGACGCGGCGCACGCCCGCAAGCGGGACCGGCAGGCCGCCGCCCGGGCCGAGCAGGCGGGCGACGAGGCGCGGCTGCTGTACGTCGCGCTGACCCGGGCGCGCGACCGGCTGATCGTGTGGTGGGCGCCGATCCCCTCCAGCGACCGCAGCGCGCTCGCGACGCTGCTGTTCGGCCCGCGCGACGCGGCCGGGGCGCTCGTCGCCGACGCGGCCGCCCCCGCCCTCAAGGACCTCGACGACACGGTGACCGCCGGCCTGCTCGACGGGCTCGCCGCCCGCGCCGAGGGCACCATCGGCGTGGCCGCCGTCCCCGCCGGCCCCGCCGACGTGCGGGCCGCTGCGGCCGTCCCGCCCGCCGATGGTGACGCGCACGTCGCGACGCTGGGCCGGGACGTGCACGAGCCGGACGTGTGGCGGTGGTCGTTCACCGGCCTGCTGCGTCCCGGCCCCGGCGGGCAGCGGACACCCGACGACGCGGCCGCACCGCGCGGCGGGACCGACGAGCCCGACGTCGCACCCGACGCCGACCCCGGCGCGGACGACCCGGGCGCGGACGACCCCGGCGCGGACGGGGCGGGTGCGGGCGCCGGTGGGCGCGTCGCCGACGGGCCGCTCGTCGGCCTGCCGGGCGGCACCACGTTCGGCGTGCTCGTGCACGAGGCCCTCGAGGCCGTCGACCTCGCCGCCGACGAGGCGACGCTGCGCACCACCCTCGCCGGCGAGCTGACCGTCCGCGCCACCCGTGCGGCCGTCGACGTCGACGTCGCGACCCTCACCGACGGGCTCGTCGCCGCGCTCGCCACCCCGCTCGACCCGCTGCTCGCCGGCGCCAGCCTGCGCGACGTCCCCGCCGCGGACCGGGTGCCCGAGCTCGCCTTCGAGCTGCCGGTGGGGGACACCGTCGACCCCGTCACCCTCGCCGCGCTCACCGGCGCGGCCGCCGACGCGCTCGCCCCCGACGACCCCTACCGCGACGCGCTCGCGACGCTGCCCGACCGGCTGGACCGCGGCCGGCTCGCCGGCTGGCTCACCGGCGTCGTCGACCTCGCGCTGCGCACCCCCGACGGCCGCTACGTCGTCGCCGACTACAAGACGAACCGGCTGGGGGAGCGCGACGCGCCCGCGTACGACGCGGCCGCGATGCACGCGGCGATGCTGCACGGCGAGTACCCGCTGCAGGCGCTCCTCTACCTCGTCGGCCTGCACCGGCTGCTCGGCCGCCGGCTCGCCGGCTACGACCCGCAGCGGCATCTCGGCGGGGCCGCGTTCCTGTTCGTGCGCGGCATGGTCGGCCCCGACACCCCCGTGGAGGGCGGCGTGCGCGACGGCGTGTGCGTGTGGCGGCCCGCGGTCGCCGCCGTGCTCGCCGCCGACGACGTCCTCGCGGGCGGGCGCGCCGGCAGGGAGGGGCGGCGATGAGCGGGGTCGACCCGCGTGCCGGGGAGCGGCACCTCGCCGGGCTGCTGACGCGCCGCTTCGGCGTCGACGATCCCGTGGTGCTGCAGCTCGCCCGCCTCACCGTGCGGGCGGCCGCCGCCGGGCACGCGTGCCTCGACCTCGCCGCGCTCGACCCGACGCTCGTCGCCGGGCTCGACGCCCGCCGGCGTGCCCGTGACGGCGGTCCGGCGGCCGACGGTGACGCCGAGACGCTGCCGAGCCTCGACGTGGCCCTCGCGGCGCTGCGCCGCTGCGACGCGGTGCGGGAGGTCGCCGCCGCACCCGAACCGGACGGCGGCATCCGCCTCGTCGCGACCCGTCCGCTCGTGCTCGACGGCACCCGGCTCGCCACCCAGCGCGACCATGCGGCCGAGCAGCGGCTCGTCGACGCGCTCGTGCGCCGCGCCCAGAGCGCCCCCACGCCCGTCCCGCTCGCCCGCACCCCGCTCACCGACGACCCCGACCAGGTCGCCGCGGTCGCCACGCTCGCCGACGCGGGCGTGCGTGCCGGCGTCGGCGTGCTCGCCGGCGGGCCCGGCACCGGCAAGACGACGACGGTCGCGGCGCTGCTCGCCGCCCGGCTCGCCGCCGACCCGGGCGCGCGCGTCGCCCTCGCCGCCCCGACGGGGAAGGCCGCCGCACGGCTGACCGAGTCGCTGCGGGCCGCGCTGCCGCACGTCGCCGCCGCCCACGGCGCGCAGGTCGCGGCGCTGCTCGCCCCGCTCGAGGCGACGACGGTGCACCGGCTGCTCGGCATCGGCCGGGACGGCGTGCGCGACGCCGACACGCCGCTGCCCCACGACCTCGTCGTCGTCGACGAGGCGTCGATGCTCGCGCTGCCGCTCGCCGCGACGCTCGTCGACGCGCTCGACGACGCCAGCCAGCTCGTCCTCGTCGGTGACCCCGACCAGCTCGAGAGCGTCGAGACCGGCTCGGTGCTGCGCGCCCTCGTCGACACGCTGCCCGCCGGCGGCCCCCTCGCCCACCTGACCGTCAACCACCGGCTCGCCGCCGACGACCCCGCCGTCGACCTGCTCGCCCGGGCGGTGCGCACCGGCGACGCCGACGCGGCGCTGGCCCTGCTCGACGGCGCCCGCGTCGACGGTGCGGCGGCGGGGGAGGGCCGGTCGCTGCGCTTCGTCGCCACCGACGAGCCGGCCCGGGTCGCCCCGGCGGTCGTCGGCCCCGTCCTCGACGACGGGGACGGCGGCGGGCTGCTCGCCGCCCACGCGGCCGCCGAGGCCGACGACGCGCCCGCCGCGCTCGCCGCGCACGCCGCGGTGCGGCTGCTGTGCGCGCACCGGCACGGGCCCCACGGCGCGTCGACGTGGGTCGAGCGGATCCGTGCGGCGCTGACCGCCCGCACCGGCGTCGGCGTCGCCCCCGGGGAGGTGTGGCTGCCCGGCGAGGCGGTCATGGTCCTCGCCAACGACGTGCGCAGCGGGCTCGTCAACGGCGACACCGGTGTCGTCGTCGGCCGGGGCGGTGCGCGGCGGCTCGTGTTCGCCCGCCGGGACGGGACGCTGCTCGAGCGGCCCGTGGAGACCGTCGGCGACGTCGTCGCCGCGTCCGCCGCGACCGTGCACAAGAGCCAGGGCAGCGAGTACGGGACGGTCGTGGTCCTCGTGCCGCCCGCCGACTCGCCGCTCGCCACCCGCGAGCTGCTGTACACGGCGCTGACGCGGGCGCGCCGCCGCGTCGTCGTCGTCGGCAGCACGGACGCGGTCCGGGCCGCCGTCACCCGCCCGTCGGTGCGTATGGGCGGGCTCGCCGACGCGCTCGCGCAGCGGCTGGTGCCGCTGCTGCCGACGTCGCGCCCGTCTGGTTGACTCGCCCCATGGCACAGAACCTCCTGGGGACCGAGCTCGCCGTCTGCTCGCGCGCGCCGCTGACCGGCTTCTACCGCGACGGCTGCTGCAACACCGGCGGGGACGACGCCGGCGTGCACGTCGTGTGCGCCGAGGTCACCGCCGAGTTCCTCGCGTTCTCCAAGGCGGAGGGCAACGACCTGTCGACCCCCCGGCCGGAGTTCGGGTTCGACGGGCTGAAGCCGGGCGACCGCTGGTGCCTGTGCGCCTCCCGCTGGCAGGACGCGTACGAGGCCGGCGTCGCCCCGCCCGTCATCCTCGCCGCGACCCACGCGCGGGCGGCGGAGTGGTGCGACGTCGCCGCGCTCGAGCGGCTCGCCCTCGACCCGCCGCAGGTCGACCCGTCGCTGTTCGACGACGGCGACGACGGCGACGGGGACGATCCGCTGCGCGACCTGCTCGGCCCGCCCGACGACCCGGCGTGAGCGACGCGGACGCCGCCGCGCCCGACGGGTCCGCCCCGGCGGCGCTCGGCCCGACCGAGTTCCTCGAGCTCGCCGAGCGGCGGCTCGTCGCCGCGTTCGACGGGCCGGTCACCCTCGTCGGCGTCGTCATCGAGCACCGCGAGTCGAAGGGGTTCCTCACCGTCACCCTCGGTGACCTCACGCCGAAGCCGCGCTTCCCGACCCGCCTCGCCGTGTCGTTCGACCCGCGCACCGCACGGCGGGTGCTGCCCGAGGCGCTCGAGCCGCAGACGCAGGTCCAGGTCGAGGGCACCGTCGACGTGTGGATCAACCGCGCACAGATCCAGCTGCGCGGCAGCGGCATCGCCCGGGTCGGCAGCGCCGGCACGCAGGCCGCCTACGACGCGGCGCTGCGCACCATCGGGGAGGAGCGGCTGGGGGAGGTGCGCCCGCCCCTGCCGCTGTTCCTCCGCCGGCTGCTGCTGCTCGCCCCCGTCGGCACGACGCTCGGTGACCTGACCCGCGACCTCGGCGGCTGGCAGCCACCGACGATCGTGCACCGGCCGCTGCCCGGCGACTCGCCCGACCTCGGCCGGCTCGTCGCCGGTGCCGTCACCGCCGCCCGCGAGGACGGCGAGGCCCCCTTCGACCTCGTCGCGATCATGCGGGGCGGCGCGATCGAGCCGATCAGCGGCTGGGACGACGTCGACCTGCTGCGCACCGTCGACACGCTGCAGCGCGACGGGCTGCCCGTCCTCGTCGCCGTCGGCCACGCCGACCACACGCCGCTCGTCTACCGGGTCGCCGCCTACGGGGTGCGCCACACCGCCGAGGCGGGCCGCTGGCTCGCCGACCACAACCTCGGTGCGGCGCAGCGCATCCGGGCGCTCGACACGCTCCCCGGGCTGCTGCGCACCCGCGTCGCCGGCGAGGTCGAGCGCATCGGCCGGGTCCGCGGCACGCTCGACGCGGCCGTGCGCACCCATCTCGCCCGCCGCGCCGACACGCTCGCCCGCACCGCCACCGCGCTGACCGCCACGGTGCGCGGCCGTGTCGCCGAGCTGCGCCGCCGCGTGGACGCGGCCGCCGGCACCCTCGACGCGTTCACCCGCGGTGTCGCGCTCATCACCGGGCCCGGCGGTGCCGCGCCCGTGCTCGAGCGCGGCGCGACGCTCGTCGTCGAGACCGCCGACGCGACGATCACCACCACCATCGACGACGTCGTGCGCCACGCGGGCGCGACGGACAAGGAGCACGCATGAGCGGCCAGGACGCGACCACCGGCGACTTCGACGCGCAGCTCGCCGACGTCGAACGGTTCATCGCCGACGTGCAGCAGGGCAGCGTGCCCACCGGCGAGGCGATGCGCGCCTACCGGGACGTGCACCGCCCCGCGATCGAGGCGCTGCGCGCCCAGCTCGCCGAGTTCGAGGCGCTGCTCGCCGACGCGCTGCCCGACGACGGTGACGGGCCGGCCGGTGACGCGCAGGTCGGCGACGCCGGCCGGTGACGCTCAGGTCGACGGCGGGGCGAGCGGCTCGGCGTAGACGACGAGGTTGTCGGTGTAGCTGCGCTCGGTGCGGTCGAACTCGCCGCCGCACGTGATCAGCGCGAGCCGCTCCGGACCCGCCCACGTGAAGATGTCCGCGAGCGGCAGGTCGACCTTCGGATACTGGACGATCTCGGTGATGCGCCAGCGCTGCGTCGTCCCGTCGTCGAGGTCGACCTCGATCGTGTCGCCGGTGCGCAGGTCGCGCAGGTCGTAGAGGACCCCGCGGCCCTGCGTGCGCGAGTCGACGTGGCCGGCGAGCACCGCCGTGCCCGTCGTCCCCGGCACGACGCCGAGCCCGTCCGGGTCGTACCAGCCGACCTCGGCGACCCGCTCGGGGATCTCCATCGCCCCGTCGTCCTCGAGGCCGACGGGCACGACCGGCGCGTCCACCGCGATCGCCCCGATGCGCACCGCGAGCGGGGTGGGCCGCGCCGGGAGGGCGGGGGGCGGCGCCTGCGGCGTGGCGTCCGGCGCGGTGTCGGACGTGCCGGCGTCGGGATCCGTGCCGGGGTCGGTGCCGGGGGTGGTGTCGGGGGTGGTGTCGTCGCGCCGGTCCGGGGTCACCGTCGTCGGCGCCGTGCCGGCCGCCGCGTCGGCCGCCGCATCGGCCGCCGGGGGGTCCTCGGCGGGTCCGACGGGGCGCGGCCCGACGATGACGGAGGCGGCGAGGAGGACGACGACGCCGACCGTGACCGCGAGGGGGCCGCGCAGCGCCGGAGGGATCCGCACGTCGATGCTCCGAGGGTCGGCACGGGGTCGGCGGGGTCGGCGGGGTCGACACGGGGTCGGCGCGTGGTCGGCACGTGGGGGAGCGACGTGCGCCAGGGCCGCGCAGGATATCCACGGCGGTCCGTCCGTCCGCGGGCTGCGCCCCGTACCCTCAGAGGGCGCGTGCCGACGTCCGGCCGCCGCCAGCCCGAGGAGCGTGTGATGGAGTACGGGAACCCCACCATGCCGGTCGGCGTGCAGGACGCGCAGGTCCGCGCCGACTTCATGCGCCGCGTCTACACGCGGCTCGTCGCCGGTGTCGCCGCGTTCGTCGCCATCGAGACGTACCTGTTCACCTCCGGCCTCGCCGTGGCCATCACCGAGTTCGTGTTCGGCACCTCGTGGCTGCTGATCCTCGGCGGCTTCATGGTCGTGTCGTGGCTGTCGAACTCCGTCGCGCTGCGCGCCACGACGCCCGGCGCGGAGTGGGGCGGCTACCTGCTGCTCGTCGCCGCGAACGCGCTGATCTTCGCGCCGATGCTCGTCATCGCCGAGCTGCAGGTCCCCGGTGCGATCGCCCAGGCCGGGCAGTACGCCGTCGGCGGGTTCGTCATCCTGTCGGTGATCGCCCACCGCAGCTCGCGCGACTTCACGTGGCTCGGGGCGGCGCTGCGCTGGTTCGGCATCCTCGCGCTCGTCGCGATCGTCCTCTCGGTGTTCACCGGGTTCGCGCTGGGCACCTGGTTCTCGCTCGCGATGATCGGCTTCGCCGGCGCCGCGATCCTCTACGAGACGCAGGTCATCCTGCGGGAGACCCCGCCGGGGCGTGAGACGATCGCCGCGATGACGCTGTTCAGCTCGCTCGCCCTGCTGTTCTGGTACCTGCTGCGCCTGTTCATGGCGCGGCGCTGACCTCCCAGGGCCAGCCCGCGGTCCCCGCACGGCCCGCCTCGCGCCTCCCACGGCGCGTCGCCGTGTGGGTCGTCGCCGCCGCGCTCGCCTACGGGGCCGTGTGGGCGCTCGCCCAGTGGCGTGCCCCCGACACCGGTGCGGCGGCGGCCCGCGTCGAGGTCGTCGCCGTCGAGACGCCCACGTCCCCCGACGACCCCACCCCGATCGTGCTCGACGCGCAGCTGTCGATCCCCGCCGGGGTGAGCGCCGAGCGGCCCGCCCCCGCCGTCGTGCTGCTGCACGGGTTCGGCAGCGACCGCACCAGCCAGGAGGCGCGCGCCCGCGCGCTCGTCGGCCGCGGCTACGTCGTGCTCGCCCCCAGCGCCCGCGGGTTCGGGGACTCCGGCGGGACGATCTCGCTCGCCGACCGGGACCGGGAGGGCCGTGACCTCGTCGCGCTCGTCGACCTGCTCGCCGGCCGCGACGAGGTGCTGCGCGACGGGGCCGGCGACCCGCGCGTCGCCCTCGTCGGCGCGTCCTACGGCGGCGGGCTCGCGCTCATCGGCGGCGCGCTCGACACCCGCGTCGACGCCGTCGCCGCCATCACCGCCTGGCACGACCTCGCCGCCGCGCTCGCCCCCAACGCGGTGGGCGAGGCGGCGTCCGGACCGCTCAAGATCGGCTGGACCAGCCTGCTGTTCACCGCCAGCACCCTGCCCGACGGGGCGTCGCTCGGCGCGACGCTCGGGCTGCCCGGCGCCGCCGCCGAACCGGCCGCCCCCGTCACCGTCGAACGCTGCGGCACCTTCGCCCCCGACGTGTGCGCGCTCGCCGACCGTGCCGCCGTCGACGGGGTGCTCGACGCCGAGGCGCGGCGCGTCCTCGCCGGCGCGTCGATCGCGACGCTGCCGCTGCGGCCCGTCCCGACGCTGCTCGTGCAGGGCCGTGACGACACGCTGTTCGGCGTCGACGCGGCGTTCGCGAACGCCACCGCGCTGGAGGCGGTCGGCGCGCCCGTCCGGCTGCGCCTCGCCGAGGGCGGCCACGGCACCGTCGGCGGCGAGGCGGCGACCGGCGGGCTCGCCGGCGAGGTCGACGCGTGGCTCGACCGCTGGCTCGGCGGTCCCGACGGCACCGGCGACGTCGGCGACGAGGGGGACGGGCGTGCCCGCGCCGGCGTGCTCGTCCACGACGCGGGCGACGAGCTCGCCGAGCTCGCCTGGCCCGACGTGCTCGGCGCGACCGGCACCCGCCCGCTCGCCCTCGTGCTCGACGCGCAGGGCGGGGCGCTGCTCGACACGCGGCCGGCGGCGACCACCCCGCAGGTCGCGACCGTGCTCACCCCCGCCGGCGGGCTGCCCGCCGCCCTCACCGCCGTCCCCGGCCTCGGCCCCATCGGCCAGCTCGCCGGGCTCGCCGGCATCAGCACCGTCGTCGACGTGCCCGGCCAGCACGTCGCGTTCACCAGCCGGCCGTTCGCCGAGGACCGGCTGCTGCTCGGACCGACGACCCTCGAGCTCGACGTGACCGCGGAGACCGGCGAGGCGCAGCTGTTCGCCCGGCTCACCAGCGTCGCACCCGGCGGGCTCACCACCATCATCGGCTCGTCGTTCACGCCGGTGCGGCTGCCCGACGTGTCCCGCGACCCGGCCGCACCGACCCGGGTCGGGATCACCCTGCCCGACGTCACCCACCGCATCGAGGCGGGGGAGCGGGTGCGCCTCACCCTCGCCACCACCGACCAGGGGTTCGCGAACCTCGTCGAGCCGGGCACGCTGCGCCTCGACGTCGCCGACGCGCGGCTGACGCTGCGCGGTCCCGGGCTCGCCGCACCGGCCGTCGCGCCCGCCGACGCGTCGGTCGCCTCCAGCGCCGGCCTCGCCGCCGTGTGGGACCAGGCGCCCGTCGTCGTCACCCTCGTCGTGCTGCTGCTCGTCGGCATCGTCGCCGCCGTCGTCGTCGGCCGGGTCCGCACCGTCCGCCGCGCACCGCTCGCCCCCGTCGCGGAGCGGCTCGCCGCGACCGCCGCCGGCGCCCCGCCCGTCGCCGTCCGCGGGCTCGTGAAGGAGTATGCGGACGGCACCCGTGCGGTCGACGGGCTCGACCTCACCGTCGAGGCCGGCCAGGTCGTCGGCCTCCTCGGCCCCAACGGGGCGGGCAAGACCACCACCCTGCGGATGCTGCTCGGGCTGATCACGCCGACCGCCGGGGAGGTCACCCTGTTCGGCGAGCGGATGCGCCCCGGCCACCCCGTCCTCGAACGGGTCGGCGCGCTCGTCGAGGGGCCCGGCCTCGTCCCCGACCTGTCCGGACGCGTCAACCTCGAGCTGTTCTGGCGTGCGACCGGCCGGCCCATGGCCGAGGCCGACGTCGAGTGGGCGATGGGCGTCGCCGACCTCGGGCACGCCATCGACCGGCCGGTGCGCACCTACTCGCACGGCATGGCCCAGCGGCTCGCCATCGCCCAGGCGCTGCTCGGCCGGCCCGAGCTGCTCGTCCTCGACGAGCCGACCGACGGGCTCGACCCCGAGCAGATCCGCGCGATGCGCCGCCTGCTCGTCCGCCTCGGCGCGGAGGGGCACACCGTGCTCGTGTCCTCCCACCTGCTCGCCGAGGTCGAGCAGACCTGCACCCACGCCGTCGTCGTGCTCGGCGGCACCGTCGTCGCCGCCGGACCGGTGTCCGAGCTCGGCGCGCGCGGCCGCACCCTCGTCGTCGAGGTCGACGACCGCGACCGTGCCCGCACGCTGCTCGCCGCCGTCGACGGCGTGCTCGACGTGGCGCTGGAGGGCGCCGGCGTCGTCGTCACCCTCGCCGACCCGGCGCGGGCCGCCGACGTCGTCGCCACCCTCGTCGGCGCCGGCCTGCGCGTCACCACCGCCAGCCGGCGCGGCAGGCTCGAGGACGCGTTCCTGCAGCTCACCGGCGCCGGCACAGCGGGCGACACGGCGGGCGACACGGGGAGGGGCGAGGCATGATCAACGAGCTGCAGCGGCAGCTGCGCCGCCGCCGCACCGCCGTCGGGCTCGCCGGCATCGCCGCGGTGCCCGTCATCCTCGCCGTCGCGTTCCTCATCGCCGACGCCGGTGCCGACGGGCCCAGCCAGACCGGCGACCCGACCGGCCTGTTCGGGTTCGCGACCGTGTCGGGGCTGAACTTCGCGCTGATGTCGACCGCGGCGACCGCCCCGTTCCTGCTGCTCAGCGTCGTCGCCCTGTTCGCCGGCGACACCGTGTCGAGCGAGGCGGCCGCCGGGTCGCTGCGCTCGCTGCTGTTCCGCCCCGTGCCGCGCGGCCGGCTGCTCGCCCGCAAGTTCGCCGTCGCGCTGCTGCTGTCGCTCGCCGCCGCGCTGCTCGTCCCGCTGTCGGGCATGCTCGCCGGCACCATCGCCTACGGCTGGGGTCCCGTCGTCACCCCGTTCGGGCCGCTCGCCGCCGGCGAGTCGCTGCTGCGCCTCGCCGCCATCACCGGCTACCTCGCGTGGAGCGCCGTGTGGGTCGCCGCCGTCGCCTTCGCCCTGTCGACCACGACCGACACGTCGGTGGGGGCGGTCGCCGGCACCATCGTCATCGTCATCGTCGTGCAGATCCTCGACGCGATCACCGCGCTCGGCTGGCTGCGCACCATCCTGCCGGTGCACGAGGGCATCGCCTGGGTGGGGCTGCTCGCCGCTCCACCACGCTGGGGGGACCTCACCCGCGGGGTGCTGCTGCAGCTGCCCTACCTCGCCGCCGGTCTCGGCTTCGCGTGGTGGAACTTCCTGCGCAAGGACGTGCTCAGCTGACCCGCTGCCCCCGCGGTGGCACCAGCCGGTAGAGGACCGGCGGGCGGCCACGGGCCGGCCGCACCCCCGGACGGTCCTCGGGCCGCAGCGTCCCCGCCCGCTCGACGAGGCCGACGTCGACGAGGCGGTCGACCCGGGAGCGTGCCGTCCCCACCCCGGTGTGCCACACGTGCGCGACGTCGTCGACGGTGAACGTCGCCGTGCCGTGCGCCCGGGCGACCTGCTCGGCGTGGGTGCGCTGCTGCGCCGTCGGCGCGTCCCCCGTGCCGTCGTCGTCCGCCACCGTCCCGTCCGCGTCGGGGAGGCCGGCCGGGCCCGCGGGGCGTGAGGGGGCGGGGGCCGGCTCGTCCGCACCGAGCGCGACGAGCAGCTCCTCGACGAGCGGCAGCAGCCGCACGGGCACCGCGACGCTCGTCCGCGCCTCGCGGGCGACGTCGTCGGGGTCGTCGGCCGCCGCCTCGTCGCGGGCCGCGAGCAGCGCGGCGAGCGCCTCCTCCTGCGCCGGCGTGACGCGCCGCTCGGTCTCCTCGAGGAGGTCCATGAACGCCAGCGGGCGCAGCAGCGGATCCCGTGCCAGCGTCGCCGGCGCCACCGGGTGGGTCAGGGCACGGTCGATGCGCAGCGTGACGACGACCTCCGGGGCGGCGCCGGGGCGCGGCAGCGCCTCCGGCTCGTCGACCACCGTGCAGCGGGCGGCGATGCCGCCGCCGCGGCCCGAGCGCCACAGCAGCACCGCGTCGCCGGCCGCCATCGACGGGCCCGACGGGGCGATCGGCCAGCGCACCGGCCGCGTCGGGTCCTCCGCGAGGCTCGCGACGAGCGCGTCCCACGCCCCCGGACGGCCGCGGAACAGCCAGCGGGGGCGCGGCCGGTCACCGTCGATGGGCGGATGCACGCGTCGCTCCTGCACCTGCGGGACGGTCGGGGTGCTGCGAGGTCCGCGAAAATGCGGAACAGGGACGAACGGCAGCGTCCCGCGGGAAGACGGCAGCATATCCTGCACCGTCCGCGAAATGGAGAAATGCCGTGGCAGCGCTCGAGGCACGGCTCGCCGCGCTCCTGCCGGCCCGCCTCCGCCCCGACGACACGCCGCAGACGCCGGTGCGCCGGCTGCTGCGCGTCGCCCTCGGGCTGTTCCTCGGCTTCGCCGGCGTGAACCATTTCACCAACGCGGAGGAGTTCCTCGCCCAGGTCCCGCCCTACCTGCCCGGACCGGAGGTGCTCGTCGCCGTCAGCGGCGTCGTCGAGCTGCTGCTCGCCGCCGGCCTGCTCCTGCTGCCGCGCTGGCGGGCCGCCGTCGGCCTCGCCGCGCTGCTGTTCCTCGTCGCGGTCACCCCCGGCAACCTCGCGCAGTACACCGAGGCGCGGGACGCGTTCGGCCTCGACACCGACGCCGCCCGGCTCACCCGGCTGCTGCTCAGCCCGCTGCTGTGGGTGTGGGCGAGTGCGGCCGCCGACCTGTGGCCGCGGCCACGCCGCCGCTGACCGGCCGGCGGTCAGGGCAGCAGGGCCCGCAGCACGTCGCGGACCGACACGACCCCGACGACCGCGCCGTCGCGCGTGATGGTCAGATGCCGGATCTGCGCGTCGGCCATCACGTGGGCGGCCGTCGCGATCGTCGCGTCCTCGTCGACCCCGACGAGCTCGTCCACGCAGTGGTCGCGCACGCGCTCCTCGGTCAGGTCGAGCCCGTCGGCGAGCGCGACGATGACGTCCCGCTCGCTGAGCACGCCCCGCGGCCCGTCGGCGTCGGCGACGACGAGCAGGCCGAGCCCGTCCTCCGCCATCGCCTGCGCCGCCGCGTGCAGCGTCGCCGTCGGCCCGACCGTCGCCACCGCGGGCGACATGAGCAGGCGGACCGGATCGTCACCCTGTGGTGCGCGCATGCGCTCCTCCTCCGTCCAGGACGCCCAGCATCCTCCGCCGCGCCCGCCCCGCCGCAGGGCCGAAGGTCACCAGCCGGGGTGACGCGCGGCCGAGCGGGGACGGCGCCGCCGTGCCATGCTGGACGGGTGCGGCACACCGCCGCCCGGCGGCACGGCGCCGCCCGCGGTCACCGCCGCGTCCGGACCGGGAGGAGCACGACATGGGACGCATCGTGGTGGGCATCGACGCCTCGGAGCCGTCGCTCCGGGCGCTGCGCTGGGCCGTGGACGAGGCGCGCCTGCGCGGCGCCGACCTGGAGCTCGTCCACGCGTTCCCCCGGCCCGAGCTGATCGGGATGACGATGGTCGTCACCCTCCCCAGCGACGACGAGCTGCGCGTCGCCTCCGAGCAGGTCCTCGACGAGGCCGTCACCGCCGTCGGCGGGATCGACGACGTGCCGCTCACCCGGCGGGTCGAGGCCGGCGGGCCGGCGAGCGTGCTCGTCGACGCCGCCGCCGACGCCGACCTGCTCGTCCTCGGCGCCCGCGGCCTCGGCGGGTTCCGCGGCCTGCTGCTCGGCTCCGTCACCCAGCAGGTCATCGCCCACGCCCCCTGCCCCGTCGTCGTCCTCACCGCCGACGCGGACGGGCAGGGTGACTGAGGGGCGGCTCGCGCTCGGCGACGGGATCGACGTCGCCGCGACGCTGCACCGGCCGGAGGGTCCCGCGGGCCCCCGCACGCCGGTGCTGCTGCTGCCCGGCGCCCGCGGCGACCCCGACGCCGCCCACCTCGTCGCCGTCGCCGACGTGCTCGCCACCGCCGGCCACCCCGTCGTGCGAGCGGCGCTGACGCCACGTCCACCCGGGCAGGGTGTCGTGGGCACGTCCGCACGTGCGGTCGAACGGTGCCGGCAGGTGCTCGCCGCCGCCCGCACCCACGTCGCCGCGCAGGTCACCGGCGTCGCCGCCGACGCCGGCTGGATCGTCGGCGGCGCGTCCTACGGCGGCCGCGTCGCGAGCCTCACCGTCGCCGACGCCGGCGGTGCCGCGCTCGGCGTCGTCGGCCTGCTGCTCGTCGCCTACCCGCTGCACCCGCCGGGCCGGCCCGACCGGCTGCGCGTCGCCCACTTCGGCGGCATCGACGTGCCGGTGCTCATGCTGTCGGGCGACGCCGACCCGTTCCTCACCGAGGAGCTCCTCGCCGCCCACGCCGGCGACCTCGCCGGCCCGCTCACCCGGCTCGTCGTGCCCGGTGGCGCCCACGACCTGGCGGTCAGCGGACGTCGCGCCCCCGACGGGCGGCGCCGCGACCCGGCCGCCGCGGTCGCCGAGCAGGCCGACGCGCTCGTCGCCTGGGCCGGGGCACGCTGAGCCACCACGGTCGCCGCGCACCCCGCCACTAGGGTGCTGCCACGCCCGTCCGTCCCGTGCCGTCGCCCCACGCACGGCCGTCCGTGAGGCCCCCGCCGATGTCCAGCGCCCCCGTCCCGTCGTCCACCGACGTCCCCCCGGCGACCCCCGCCGACCCGGCCGACCTGCCGCGCCGTGCGATCGACACGATCCGCACCCTCGCCGTCGACGGCGTGCAGGCGGCGAACTCCGGGCATCCGGGCATGCCGCTCGGGTGCGCGCCGATGGCGTACCTGCTGTACCGGGAGGTGCTGCGCCACGACCCGGCCCGGCCCGACTGGCCCGGCCGCGACCGCTTCGTCCTCTCCGCCGGACACGGCTCGATGCTGCTGTACGCGGCGCTGCACCTCGCCGGGTACGACCGGCCCACCCTCGACGACCTGCGCGCGTTCCGCCAGCTCGGTTCGGTCACCGCCGGGCACCCCGAGCACGACCTGCTCGCCGGCGTCGAGACGACGACGGGGCCGCTCGGGCAGGGGTTCGCCACCGGGGTGGGCATGGCCATCGCCGCGGAACGCATGGCCGCCGAGCTCGGCGCCGTCGACCCGGACGCCGCGGCCCTCGCCGCGCAGCACGTGTACGCCATCGTGTCCGACGGCGACCTGATGGAGGGCGTCGCCAGCGAGGCCGCGTCGCTCGCCGGCCACCTGCGGCTCGGCCGGCTCGTCTACCTCTACGACGACAACCGCATCACCATCGACGGGGCGACCGACCTCGCGTTCAGCGAGGACGTGCTCGCCCGCTTCGACGCGTACGGCTGGCACACGCAGCGGGTCGCGGACGGCAACGACCTCGACGCGCTGCGCGCCGCGATCGACGCCGCCCGCGCCGACGACCGGCCGTCGCTCGTCGCGGTGCGCACCACCATCGGGTACGGCTCGCCCGCGAAGGCCGGCACGTCCGCCTCCCACGGCGCGCCGCTCGGTGACGAGGAGGTCGCCGCGACGAAGACGGCGCTCGGCTGGCCGCACCCCGAGCCGTTCACCGTGCCCGACGACGTCCGCGCCCACCTCGACGTCCGTGCCGACGGTGCCGCCCGCTCCGCCGACTGGGACGCGCGGCTCGCCGCCTTCCGCGACGCGCACGGGCCGGCCGCCGCCGACCTCGCCCGCCGGCTCACCGGTGCCGGGCTGCCCGACGGCTGGCGTGCCGCGCTGCCGACACCGGCGGGAGCGAAGGCGACGCGGGTGCACTCCGGCACCGTCCTCAACGCGCTCGCCCCGGTGCTGCCCGAGCTGCTCGGCGGCTCCGCCGACCTCGCCGCGTCCAACAACACCGACCTCGCCGGTGGCGGCGACTTCTCCGCACGCGACCGGCTCGGCCGCAACCTGCGCTTCGGCATCCGCGAGCACGCGATGGCGGCCGCCGCGAACGGCATCGCCCTGCACGGCGGGTTCCTGCCCTACGTCGCCACGTTCATGGTGTTCACCGACTACCTGCGCCCGTCGCTGCGGCTCGCCGCGCTGATGGGGCAGCGGGTCGTGTACGTCATGACCCACGACTCGATCGGGCTGGGGGAGGACGGGCCGACCCACCAGCCCGTCGAGCATCTCGCCGCGCTGCGCGCCATGCCCGGGGTCGAGGTGGTCCGACCCGCCGACGGTGCGGAGACGGCGCTCGCCTGGCGGCTCGCCGCCGAGAGGTCCGGCCCGACCGTCATCGCGCTGACCCGTCAGGGCGTGCCCGACCTCGCCGAGGCGACCGGCGCGCCCGTGCCCGACGACGCCGTCGAGCGGGGCGCGTGGGTCGTGCGCGACCCCGCCGACGGCGCGACCCCGGAGGTCGTGCTCATCGGCACCGGGTCGGAGGTCGGCGTCTGCCTCGCCGCCGCCGATCAGCTCGCCCGCGACGGCGTCGACGTGCGCGTCGTGTCCATGCCGTCCCCGACCCGGTTCCGCGCTGCCGATGCGGCGACGCGCGAGGCGGTCCTGCCCGCGGCGGTCCGTGCCCGCGTCGCCGTCGAGGCCGGCGTCGCCCAGGGCTGGGAGGGGATCGTCGGGGAGCGCGGCGAGGTCGTCGCGATGACCGGGTTCGGCGCGTCCGCACCCGCCGGCGAGCTGTTCGCCCACTTCGGGTTCAGCCCCGGCAACGTCGTGCGCGTCGCCCGCCGCGTCATGGACCGCGCCCGCTGAGGCCGCTGCACGGCCGTCCTGCGGCGGCCGTGCGCCGGTGCGGTGGGTGTCAGCCGGCGGTGGTGGCGCGCCGCCCGTGCGTCGGCCGGGTCGTCAGCCCCAGCCGGAGCGACACCGCCTGGGCGACGAGCACCACCGCGATGCCGACGAACGACGCGGCCTCCGGGCTCCACCGGGCGACGACGAGGTAGGCGGTCGCCCCCCACACCGCCAGCAGCGCGTTGGGCGCGCCGGCCAGCAGGATGCGCGGCACCTCGTCCTGCAGCACCGACACGATCGTGCCCCCACCGACCGCCGACAGGGTGCCGATGACCACCGCCGACACGAACGGCAGGCCGAACGCCGTCGCGTAGGCCGCACCGACCACGGCGAACAGGCCGAGCGCCAGCGCGTTGAGGTGCACGAACAGGCGGTCGAGGCGGGCGATGATCCGGTCACCGACCCATGCGGAGCCGACCCCGGCGACGACGGCGGCGAGGAACCACGGGCTGCGCAGCGACTCGGCCGGCAGGTTGCCGATGAGCAGGTCACGGATGAACCCGCCGCCGAGCCCCATCAGCAGCGCGAACGCGGACACGCCGACGAGGTCCCAGTCGCGCGAGGTGTCCAGCAGCCCGCGCAGCGCCCCGACGATCGCGGCGACGTACACGGTCAGCAGCGCCAGCCACAGCGGGGTGCTGCCCGCGAGGTCGGGCACGGCCACCGTCGGGACGGCCTCCGCGAGGCGTGCGAGCAGCTCGGACATGCCCGGAGCCTAGGGCCGCGTCGGCACGCCCGGTCCGGACATCGGCGCCACCTAGACTGCCGCCGCACCGTGACGACCGCGCCGACCGTCGTGCTGACCGCCGCGCTGCCCGTCGCGCTGACCGTCGTGCACCGAACGGGGACCCGATGCTCGAGCTCGACGGGCTGACCCGCCGCTACGGCACGTTGACGGCGCTCGACGGGCTCACGTTCACCGTCCGTCCCGGCCAGCTGTTCGGGTTCGTCGGGTCCAACGGGGCGGGCAAGACCACGGCGATGCGCATCGTGATGGGCATCGACGACGCGGACGCCGGCGAGGTCCGCTTCGCCGGCGCGACCCTCGGCCCCGGCCGGCGGGAACGCTTCGGGTACATGCCGGAGGAGCGGGGCCTGTACCCCAAGGTCCCCGCCCGGCGGCAGCTCACCTACCTCGGAAGGCTGCACGGCATGTCGCGGGCCGCCGCGGCCGCCGCGGCCGACGAGCTCCTCGAACGGCTCGGGCTCGCCGGACGCGGCGGCGACCCGGTCGAGAAGCTGTCGCTGGGCAACCAGCAGCGCGTCCAGCTCGCCGCCGCCCTCATCCACGCGCCCGACCTGCTCGTCCTCGACGAGCCGTTCAGCGGGCTCGACCCGATCGGCGTCGACGCGCTCGCCGGCATCCTCACCGAACGGGCGGCCGCCGGCACCCCCGTGCTGTTCTCCTCCCACCAGCTCGACCTCGTCGAACGGCTGTGCGACGCCGTCGCGATCATCGACGCCGGCCGGCTCGTCGCCGACGGCAGCGTCGACGTGCTGCGCACCGGTGCGGGTGGGCCCGTCGTCCGCATCGAGCTCGGGGACGTCGCCCCTGCAGCGTTCGACCCGGCGGCGCTCGCCGGCGTCGTCGCCGTGACCGTGCCGGCCCCCGGGGTGTGGCACGTCGAGCTCGCCGCCGACGCCGGCACCGCCGTCGAGGACGCGCTGCTCGACCTCGCCCGCAGCCGCGGGCACGTGCACCACTACGGCCGCTGGCGTCCCACGCTCACCGAGCGGTACCGGGAGGTCGTCGCCGGATGAGGACGATGCTGCGGCACGTCGGGCTCGTCGCCGCCCGCGAGTTCACCGAACGGGGACGCAGCCGTGCGTTCCTGATCTCCAACGCGTTCATCCTCGTCGTCATCGTCGCGGCCGTGCTCGTCCCCGTCCTCCTCGGCGGTGGTGACGACGGGCCGCACCGGCTCGGGGTCGTGGGGGACGCCGCCGCGGACACCGCCGCTGCGGCCGTCGCGGACCCCGGCGTCGCCCTCACCGTCGTCACGGTCGCCGACCGGGACGCCGCCGAGGCCGCCCTCGCCGCCGGGACGCTCGACTCCGTCCTCGTCGACAGCGGCGTGCTGCTCGTCGCCGACGCGCCGCCCACGGAGGTCCGCACCGTCCTCTCCCGCGCCGCCACGTCGACCGCCCTGCGCCGGCTCCTCGCCGACGCCGGCGTGCCCCCCGCCGACGCGGCCGGCGTGCTCGCCCCCCTGCGCGTCGAGACGGTCGGCCAGCCCGACGGCGCAGGGGTTGACCTCGCCACGCCCACGTTCGTGCTTGCGTTCGTCGCCGCGTTCCTGCTCTACGGGCTGCTCGCGCTCCTCGGCCAGTGGGTCGCCCAGGGGATCGTGGAGGAGAAGCAGTCCCGCATCGTCGAGGTGCTGCTCAGCGCGCTGCGCCCCGGCGAGCTGCTCGTCGGCAAGGTCCTCGGCCTCGGTGCGCTCGGGCTGCTGCAGCTGGGCCTCATCGCCGGCGCGGCCCTCGGTGCGAGCGGCGCGCTGTCCGGCGTCGACCTGCCCGCCGGCGGCGGCCGCATCATCGCCGTCGTGCTCGCCTGGTTCCTCCCCGGCTACCTGCTGTACGCGCTGCTGTTCGCCCTCACCGCCGCGACCGTGTCACGCGTCGAGGACCTGTCGTCCGCGTCGCTGCTGCCGATCGCGGTGCTCGTCGGGTCGCTGCTGCTCGCCCAGACGACGCTCGGGGATCCGACGTCGACGCTCGCGACCGTCGTCGCCTACGTGCCGTTCGTCGCACCGATCGTGCAGCCGGGGCTCGTCGCGGCCGGGGTCGTCGGCTGGCCGCAGACGCTCGCGTCGCTCGCGATCGCCGTCGCGACGCTCGCGCTGCTCGTCCCGCTCACCGCCCGCGTCTACCGCGGCGGGGTGCTCCGCACCGCGAAGGTCAGCGTGCGCGAGGCCCTGCGCTCGGGCCGCGCCGCCCGCTGAGGTCCGGCGTAGGCTCCCACGACGCGCGGGCCGTGGCGAGGGGTGCGGCCGGGGGCGCGGCGGGGTGCACCATGATCGTCCGGCCACAGCGGGTCACGTTCCGGCTCGGCCTCGCCGACGTCGACACGGCGCTGGCCGACGTGCTGCGGTGCGTCCGCGGCGCGGGCGGCGAGCTCGTCGCCCTCGCCCGGGACGGCGTCGCCCACGACGTGCAGGTCGAGCTCGCCGGCGACGCGTCCGTCGACGCGCTCGCCGCCGACCTCGAGGACCTCGCCGGGGTGGAGGTCCTCGCGCTCGTCGACGAGGTCCTCGCCGCCCATGAGCGCGGGAAGATCCGCGTCGAGTCGGCGCGGCCCGTCACCGGACCCGACGACCTCGCGCTCGTGTACACGCCCGGCGTCGCCCGCGTCACCCGGATGATCGCCGACGATCCGACGGCGGCGACGCGCTTCACGACCCGCGGCAACCTCGTCGCCGTCGTCACCGACGGGTCGGCGGTGCTCGGCCTCGGCGACGTCGGGCCGCTCGCGTCGCTGCCGGTGATGGAGGGCAAGGCGATGCTGCTGCGCGAGTTCGGCGGTGTCGACGCGATCCCGCTGCTCGTCGACGAGCGCGACCCGGACCGGTTCGTCGACGTCGTCGCACGCGTCGCGCTCGGGTTCGGCGGCATCAACCTCGAGGACATCGCCGCCCCCCGCTGCTTCGAGATCGAGGGGAAGCTGCGGCAGCGGCTCGACGTGCCCGTGTTCCACGACGACCAGCACGGCACCGCCGTCGTCGTCCTCGCCGCGCTGACCAACGCCGCCCGCGTCGTCGGCCGCGACCTCTCCTCGCTGCGCGTCGTCGTGCAGGGGATGGGTTCCGCCGGCGTCGCGATCGCCAACCTGCTGATGTCCGCGGGTGTCGCCGACCTCGTGCCCGTCGACGTCGACGGCATCGTCGAACCGAAGCGGGGGGCCGGCACCGACCCGATCCGCCGGCGCGTCGCCCGGCAGGGCAACCCGCGCGGGCTCTCCGGCCCCAAGGACGTCGCCCTCGCCGACGCCGACGTGTTCATCGGCGTGTCCGGCCCCGACTCGCTCACCGTCGAGCAGGTCCGCACGATGTCGCCGGACCGGATCGTGTTCGCCCTCGCCAACCCGACCCCGGAGATCGAACCGGAGCTGGTCCGGGCCGAGGCACGGGTCGTCGCGACCGGTCGCAGCGACCATCCGAACCAGATCAACAACGTGCTGTGCTTCCCCGGCCTGTTCCGCGGGCTGCTGGATGCGGCCGCGACGGCGGTCACCGACGACATGAAGGTCGCCGCCGCCTACGCCATCGCCGACGTCGTCGGCGACGACCTCGCCGCCGACCACGTCATCCCCTCGGCGTTCGACCGGCGGGTCGCACCGGCCGTCGCGGCGGCCGTCGCCGGCGCCGCCCGCGACGCGGGGCACGTGCGCCCCGGCTCCGGCGGCTCGCGCCGGGAGGAGTCGGCGGCGGCGCTGCGGGAGGCGGCGCTGCGCGCCGTCGCACGCGGACGGGCGGGACGTGCGGGTGCGGACGGTGCTGCGGGCACGGGGGGCGGGGAGGGCTGAGCCCGCCCGCTCAGCCCGGCCAGGCGACCGTCGCCTCGGGGCCCGGCCAGCGCGCCTGCGCCTCGGCGAGGATGCGCATCGCGGCGTCACGTCCCTGCCAGCCGCGCACCTCGACGAACTTGCGTTCGAGGTCCTTGTACGTGGCGAAGAAGTGCGAGATCTCCTCGAGGAGATGGTCGGGCACGTCGGCGAGCGTGTGCAGGTCGCGCCAGCGCGGGTCGTGGTGCGCGACCGTCAGCAGCTTCTCGTCGGGCCCCTTGTCGTCGGACATGTCGAGCATGCCCAGCACCCGGGCACTGATGGTGCAGCCGGGGAACGTCGGCTCACCGAGGATGACCAGCGCGTCGAGATGGTCACCGTCGAGCGCGAGGGTCTCGGGGATGAACCCGTAGTCGCCGGGGTAGCGCACCGCGCTGAACAGCATGCGGTCGAGGGTGAACGTGCGGCGGGCGAAGTCCCACTCGTACTTGTTGCGCGAGCCCATCGGGACCTCGACGAACACCTCGACCGTCGGGTCGTCCTGCGTGTCCTGCGCGTGCATGGCGGACTCCTCGCCGCTCAACGGCGCTTCCGCCCGCGGGGTCGCGGCGGCCGCGGCCCGTCCGACGCCGGACGCTCCTGCGCCGGTCCCGACGTCCCCTCCGCCGCGTCGTCGGGAGCGGCACCGCCGGGCAGGCGCGAGCGGCGGCGCGGACGGGCGTCCGGCTCGTCGCCGGCGGCCGGCGCGGGGGAGGTGCGGCGACGGCCGGCGACGACCGTGAGGTTCGCGAGCTCCGCCCGGCGTGCGCGCGTCCACCACCAGGCGGCCATCATCCCCAGCAGCAGCGCACCCCAGCCGGCGAGCAGCGCCCCCTCGACCCAGCCGATCGGC
The DNA here is from genome assembly GCA_913060655.1 of uncultured Nitriliruptoraceae bacterium. Taxonomy (GTDB): domain Bacteria; phylum Actinomycetota; class Nitriliruptoria; order Nitriliruptorales; family Nitriliruptoraceae; genus CSBr16-57R1. Next base: position 36,666 of record CAJXTG010000001.1, read on the forward strand.
GTGACGAGGACCTGCACGACGGCGATGACGGGGCCGAGCAGCCACGCCCGGGACCAGAACCGCTGCTGCCGGCGGGCGACGCCGACGGCGAGCTCCGCGTCCTTGCGCCGGCCCATCGCCTCACCGCGGTTCACCGCCCGCACGATCGCGCGCCGCTGCGCACGGTCGAGCTGCGCGAAGCGGTCGTTGAGACGCCGCGCGTCCTCCTTCGTGAAGCGCACGCGCGGCGGCACGTCACCGGAGCGTGCCGCACGCGCCGGCAGCAGCCGGCGCAGCAGCCCCCGAGGTCCGGTCGTGTCCGCCACGGCGCTCCTCCTCGTGTCGCCGTAGCGTAGGGGGTGCCCACCGCGCAGCCCCGACGACGTCGGCGGGCAGGGAGCCCACGTGCAGCGTCCCGTCCCCGACCCGCCCGCACCCGGCCAGGAGTCGGTGTGGGACTACCCGCGACCGCCGCGCCTGGAACGCTCCGACGAGCACGTCGTCGTCCGGGTCGGTGACACCGTCGTCGCCGACACCCGCCGCGCGTGGCGGGTGCTCGAGACGTCCCACCCGCCGACCTACTACGTGCCGCGCGACGACGTCGACGCGACGCTGCTCGAGCCGTCCGCACGCCGCACCTTCTGCGAGTGGAAGGGGCGCGCGTCCTACGCCGACCTGACCGTCGACGGGCGCCGCATCCCCGACGCGTGCTGGTGGTACGACACGCCGACCGACACGTTCGCCGACCTCGCCGGCGCCGTCGCGTTCTACCCCGAGCTCGTCACCGCCACCGTCGACGGCGAGGAGGTGCGCGGCGTCCCCGGCGGGTTCTACGGCTCGTGGGTGACCTCCCGCGTCGCCGGCCCGTTCAAGGGTGCGCCCGGCACGGAATGGTGGTGACCGGCCGCTAGGGTCGCGGAGCGGGCGCGCGACGGGCACAACGGCGTGCACGTCCCCGGGCCCCACCGGAGGTCGTCATGGCCGCACGTGCGTCCGACGCGGCCGAGGCCGCCTTCCTGCGACTGGGCATCGACGACGCGGCGGCGCAGCGGCTGCGCAGCGCCCAGCGCGAGGTCACCGTCCAGCTGCCCATCGTCGGCGACGACGGGCAGCTGCGGGTCCTCACCGGCTTCCGCGTCCAGCACTCCGACGTCCGCGGGCCGTTCAAGGGCGGGCTGCGCTTCCACCCCACCGTCGACCTCGACGACGTGCGGCGGCTCGCCGAGCTGATGACGTGGAAGACGGCGCTGGTCGACCTGCCGTTCGGCGGTGCGAAGGGCGGCGTCGCCGTCGACCCGCGCACCCTCAGCCCGCGGGAGCGCGAGCTCGTCGCCCGCCGCTACATCGAGGCGATCGGCCCGGCGCTCGGCCCCCGCACCGACATCCCCGCGCCGGACATGGGCACCGACGCGACGACGATGGGCCACCTCCTCGACGCCTACTCGCGCATCCACGGGTTCGAGCCGCGCATCGTCACCGGCAAGCCCATCGAGCTCGGCGGGTCGCTCGGCCGCACCGTCGCGACCGGCCGCGGTGCCGTCGTCGCGCTCGAGACGACCCTGGACCATCTCGGCCGGACCCTGCCGGCGCAGGGCGGCGACGTCACCCTCGCCGTGCAGGGGTTCGGCAACGTCGGGCAGAACGCGGCCCTCGAGGCGCACGTGCGCGGGCACCGGGTCGTCGCCGTCAGCGACGCGTCCGGCGGGTGGCACGACCCCGACGGGCTCGACATCCCGGTGCTCGAGCGCGCCCTCGCCGACCACGCCGACCTCGCCGACCTCACCGTGCCCGGCGCACGGCCCATCGCACCGGAGGACCCGCTGTTCGTCGACGCCGACGTCGTCCTGCCCGCCGCCCTCGGCCGGGTCGTCGACGCGGGCAACGTCGACCGCGTCGTCGCCCCGCTCATCGTCGAGGGGGCGAACGAGCCGCTCACCGAGGACGCGTGCGCGGTGCTCGAGGCGCGCGGCACGACGATCGTCCCCGACATCCTCGCCAACGCCGGCGGGGTCATCGTCTCCTACTACGAGTGGGTGCAGGGCGCGAACCTGCTCACCTGGGACGAGGCCGAGGTGCTCGCGCGGCTCGACGCGCGCATCGCCGCGGCGACCCGCCAGGTGCTGCGGGCGGCGGGGGAGGGCGGCTCGCTGCGCGACGCGGCGATGGACCTCGCGGTCCGCCGTGTCGTGCGGGCCATGGAGCTGCGCGGCACCGCCTGAACACCCCTGCGAAGGCGGGGTACTAGAATACTTCCAGTAGCGCAGTCCGCAGCCGCGACGAAGCCTGAATTCGCCCAGGGGTTCGACTGTCTCATGGAGAACACCATGCTGCTTCGATCGGAGTCCGGCACGCGGGGTATCCGTCGATCCACCGCGCGGGCCGCCGTGGTGCTCGTCGTCGTGGTCGGTTCGCAGGGACTCCCGCACGCGCCGGTCGCTCACGCGGATCCGACCGTGAGCTGGATCTCGTGGGACTCACCGGCGGAGCCTGGCTCCTACGGCATCACCGCGAGTGGGCCTGGTGGAATCGGCGACTACACGTACGTCGGAATCGCCGAGGGTTCGATCGTCATGCCCGACACCTCGACGGTCTACGTCCGGCTCACCGGCGAGGTCGTCGATCCCTTGACCGCGCCGGCGAGCTGGTCGAGCGTCGATACCGCTTATGGCTTGCCGTCGGGCTTCGCGGCCGATGTCGCCGCGCACAGCGAGCAGACGACAAAGAGCAACTACTGGGACGGCACGCAGATTGCGTGGACGGATGCGGACACGTTCACCGAGAGCGACAACGTTCCGTCGGTCCCCACTTCGGGAGATCACATCGGGCTCGTCGGGACCGGCGTCGCACAGCAGACACTGGAGTTCTTCTCCGACTCGGACAGGACGATCCCGGTCGAGGTCACCAACATCGTCATGCTGGTCAACTCGTTGGGAAACACCACCCGGGACGGGCGGTGGGACTTCTCACAGGACTTCACGGTCCTCAGCGACAACGAGGGTGTCAATGCGGCTGGAGGGGGGACGGGTACGACGTCTGCGGGCCTCACCAAATCCATCGTAGGCACCAGCTACCGCGTCACCGGAGCGGAGGGGGCTGGTGCGCTCCAGCTGAACGGTGACTTCGACAGCTTCACCTTCGAGGTCGGGGAGCCGGAGTTCTGGGCGGCGTGGAACATCGGGGTCACGTCCGCCCTCGCTCCATCAGGGGCCGCTGCCAGCCTCGCCATCGCGACCCAGCCCACCGGCGGCGCGACCTCGGGATCTCCGCTCCCCACCCAGCCGGTCGTCCGCATCCTCGACGCGTCGAGCAATACCGTGACGGGTGACAGCACCACCACCGTCACCGCGACGATCCACTCGGGTGCGAACGGCACGCTCGGCGGCACGACGACGGTCACCGCGGTCAACGGTGTGGCGACCTTCAGCGGACTCACCCTGAGCGGGGACGAAGGGGTCGACTATGTCCTGCGCTTCACCAGCACACCGGCGCTGACCGCCGTCGATGCGACGGCCGTCCAGGTGACCGCAGCTCCGGCTGAGCCGGACGCGCCTGCCGCGCCGGCCGCTGCGCCGAACACGTCGTGCACGCCGACGGAGGTGCGTCCCGGCGGGAGCGTGGCCTGCAGCATCACGGGCGCACCGTCGGGCGCGACCATCCTGTGGAGGGCGGCGGTCGGCTCGCCGGTCGCATCGGGGGCGGTCGAGATCGGGCCCGAGGGTGCTGGAGCCTTCACGGTGACGCTTCCGGACCAGGTCGAGGCTCGGACGCTCACCGTCGAACTCGTCGCATGGGATGTTCCTCGTGTCGTCGGCACGGTCGCAGGGGCGGTGCCCACCGCGGTCCCCGCCGGTGAGGTGTCCGGTGCGGAGGAACGGCTGCCGTGGGTGGGAGCCCTCATGCTGCTCGGGTTGGCGGTCGGTCTCCGAGGACTGGCGCGAGGCGCACTCGAAAGATCGTGACAGTGGCTCGGTGAGGCGGGAAGCCCCGGCCTCGTCCAGGTCGGCGTTCCGGGACGGGCGATCAGTCGCGGCGTCCGACCTCGACGAACACCGTCAGGTCGAGGCTGCACTCGTCGCTGAACACGCCCCGCTCCCGGAACACGTGCAGGACGGACTCCCCGGGGCGGGCGGCCACGCCCGCGACCTGGTGGACGACGTCGTCCTCGTTGCGCACGAGCAGCGCGTCCCCCGGCTCGAGCTCGAGCCACACGACGTCACCGGCACGCCGGTGCGGCAGCGACGCGAACACCGCACCCTGGTCGGCCGCGTCGTCCGTCCCCGCGGCGAACACGACCTCGTAGGTCTCCCCGGAGGTGAGGAACGGCACGGCGATCGCCGCCGCGACGAGCACGACCGTCGCGGCGATGACGAGCCGCCAGCCGCGGCTCACGCCGCCGCCCCACGGGCGAGGAGCACGGTGAGGTCGTCGGCGAGCGCGTCGGCGCTCGTGCCGAACGGCCACTCGACGACGACCCGCCCGTCCGCGTCCACCGCGTACAGCAGCGCCGAGTGGGCGACGTCGACCGAACCGTCGTCGGCGACCTCCACGCTCGCCGACGCGAGGAACGCGTCGAGCGCCGCGTTGAGCTCGACCCCCTCCGCGCGGAGCGCATGGTGGCGCGGAGCGAAGTGCGGCAGGTAGGCGGCCAGCTCCTCGGGCCCGTCACGGTCCGGGTCGACGGTCACGAACGCGAGGTCGACCCGCTCGCGCTGCGCCGCGTCGAGCCGGGCGAGCGCGCTGCGCAGGTCCGCGAGCGTCGTCGGACACACGTCCGGACAGTTGAGGAAGCCGAAGTACACGAGCAGCAGCCGGTCGTCGGCCGCCGCGCGCATCACCAGCCGCCCGTCCTCGACGAGCCCGCCGCCGCGACGGCCCTCGGCGGTCACGTCCGGCAGCGTGACGTCACCGACCTCGAGCGGGTCGGCCCGCACCACACCCTGCAGCTCCGGCGTGGACGAGCAGCCCGCGACCGTCAGCGCCGCGACGACGAGCGCCGCGACGAGCGGCCCTCGGGACAGGACCTGCCGCGGGCGCATCAGCCGGCCGCCTCCCACGCGTCGAGGGCGGCGTGGACGGCGGTGCGGACCTCCGCCGGCGCGAACGACGCGTCGACGGCCCGGCGCTCCAGCGCCGCCAGTCCGGCCGCGTCGAGGTCGAGCAGCCGCACCGCATGCGCGAGCTCGTCGCGCAGCGTCGTCGCGAAGAACGGCGGATCGTCGCTGTTCACCGTCAGGGCGACGCCCGCGTCGCGCAGCTGCCGGATCGGATGCTCGTCGAGCGAGCCGACGATGCCGAGGGTCACGTTCGACGTCGGGCAGACCTCGAGGACGACGCCCTCGTCGGCGACCCGGGCGAGCAGGTCCGCGTCCTGCACGGTGGCGATGCCGTGCCCGATGCGGTCCGGACGCAGCAGGTCGAGCGAGTCGCGCACCACGTCGGGGCCGCCCATCTCGCCGGCGTGGGGGACGAGGCCGATCCCGAACTCGTCCGCCGCGGCGCGCAGGAAGGCGAACTCGCCGACGGGGACCGCACCCTCGACGCCGGTCAGCCCGAGCGCGACGACGGGCAGGCCCGCGGCGAGCGCGTCGCCGGCGAGCTCGGCGGCCCGGCGTGCGACGTCGACGCCGAGGTCGCGGGGCGTGTCGAGGATGAACCCGACGTGCGTGTCCGGCTGCGCCGCGAGGCCGGCGGCGAGCGCCTCCCACATCGCACGCGGCTCCCAGCCGCGCTGCTCCATCGTGACGGCGGTGAACGTCGTCTCGCTCCACCGGACGCCCTGCGCGACCTGGGCCGCGGCGAACGCCTCGGTGACCGTGGTGAGGTCGGCCGGCGTGCGCACCTGCGCGGAGCTCGCGAGGAACGTGTCGACGAAGTGGAGGAAGTCGCGGAACGGGCGCGGGTAGCGCAGGGCGCCGTCGGGCCCCGCCTCGAGGACCAGCACCTCCGCGGGGTCCTCACCGCGGGCGGTCGCGAGCGCGACGGCCGTCGCCGCCGACACCGTGCCCTCGAGGTGCACGTGCAGCTCGACCTTGGGCAGCGTTGCGATGCGGGTGGCGTCCACGGGGGCCTCCGGGGCCGCGCTCCGCGACGGAACGTCAGGGCCCTGTGGCAGGGGGAGGGTACTGCGCCGCGAGTAGCATCCCCCGACGCCCCCGTCAGCCCGCGCCCCCGAGGACCCATGGCCTCCCCGAACCACGACGCGCTCCAACGGCTCCGCCAGCGGCTCGCGAACCTCGCCGAGGTCCTCGACGTCGACGCGGCGCGCGCCCGCCTCGCGGAGCTCAGCGAGCTCGCCGGCGCCCCGGACCTGTGGGACGACGCCGACCGGGCCCGGGAGGTCACCACCGAGCTGGCCCGCCGTGAGGAGGAGGTCAGCCGCGTCGACCGCATCGCCGCGAACCTCGACGACCTCGAGGTCCTCGACGAGCTCGCCGCGGAGGCCGACGACGCGTCCAGCGGCGCGGAGGTCACCGACGGGATCGACGGGCTCGTCGCCGAGCTCGACCGGCTCGAGCTCGCCACGATGCTGTCCGGCGAGCACGACCATGCCGACGCGATCGTGTCGATCCACGCGGGGGAGGGCGGCGTCGACGCGATGGACTGGGCGCAGATGCTCCAGCGCATGTACCTGCGCTGGGCCGACACCCGCGGGCTCGCGACCGACGTGTTCGACGAGTCGTACGGGGAGGAGGCCGGGCTGAAGTCGACGACGTTCGAGGTGCGCGGCACCGACGCGTACGGCTGGCTGTCCGCCGAGCATGGCGTGCACCGGCTGGTACGCATCAGCCCGTTCGACGGGCAGGCGCGCCGCCAGACGTCGTTCGCGCTCGTCGACGTCGTCCCCGTGCTGCCCGAGCTCGACGCGGAGGTCGAGGTGGCCGACGAGGACCTGCGCGTCGACGTCTACCGCTCCTCCGGTCCCGGCGGGCAGTCGGTGAACACGACCGACTCGGCCGTGCGGCTCACCCACCTGCCGACCGGCATCGTCGTCAGCTGCCAGAACGAGAAGTCGCAGCACCAGAACAAGGCGGCGGCGCTGCGCGTGCTCAAGGCGAAGCTCGCCGAGCTCGAGCGGCAGAAGCGGGCGGAGGAGCTCGACGAGCTGCGCGGCGGCAAGCGCAACGTCGGTTTCGGCTCCCAGATCCGCTCCTACGTGCTGCAGCCGTACCAGATGGTCAAGGACCTGCGCACCGAGTTCGAGACGAGCGACGTGCAGCGGGTGCTCGACGGCGGCATCGACCCGCTGCTCGAGGCCGAGCTGCGCCGGCGCGCCCGCGAGGACCGCTGAGACGGTCCCCCGACGGCGCGCACGGCCGTTCGGACACGGGCGACCTCCACGGGACGGCGCAGCGCCGCCGGTAGAGTCCGACGCCGACGCTCCGCCGCCCGACCCCGCGGGTCGGCCCTGCCCAGGACGCGCCCGTGATCCGACTCGTCGACGCCACCAAGGCGTTCCGGCGTGGCCGCGACGTCGAGGTCGTCGCGCTCGACGCGGTGTCGCTGGAGGTCACCAAGGGCGAGTTCGTGTTCGTCGTCGGCCCGTCGGGCTCGGGCAAGTCGACGTTCATGCGTCTGCTCACGCGTGAGCAGGTCGCCGACTCCGGTGAGGTCTGGGTCTCGGGCAAGAACCTCAAGAAGCTGCGCCGCTGGAAGGTGCCGCTGCTGCGCCGCGAGATCGGCTACGTGTTCCAGGACTTCAAGCTGCTGCCGAACAAGACGGTGCGGGAGAACGTGTCGTTCGCGCTGGAGGTCATCGGCCGTGGCCGCAAGGAGATCCGCGCGCGCGTCCCGGAGGTGCTCGAGCTCGTCGGGCTGACCGACAAGGCCGAGTCGCTCCCGCACGAGCTGTCCGGCGGGCAGCAGCAGCGCGTGTCGATCGCGCGCGCGTTCGTCAACAACCCGCGCCTGCTGCTGTGCGACGAGCCGACGGGCAACCTCGACCCGGCGACGTCGGTCGGCATCATGAAGCTGCTCGACCGCATCAACCGCACCGGCACGACCGTCGTCATGGCGACCCACGACCAGCAGATCGTCGACTCGATGCGCCGCAGGGTCGTCGAGCTCGAGGACGGCCGGGTGGTCCGCGACCAGGTCCGCGGCGTCTACGGCTACGGAGCATGAGCTGATGGCCCGCTGGCGCTACGTGCTCGTCGAGGCCCTCGCCGGCCTGCGCCGCAACCTGCTGATGTCGTTCGCGGTCGTGCTGTCCATCACCGTGTCATTGACGCTGCTCGGCGCGTCGCTGCTGCTCAGCGAGCAGGTCGAGCTCGCCACCGACGACTGGACCGGCCGCGTCGAGGTGTCCATCTTCCTGTGCGACGACCGGGCGTGCCCGGCGATCACCACCCAGCAGCGCGACCAGCTCGAGGCCGACCTCGAGGCGAACCCGGTCGTCGCCGAGGTCTTCTACGAGTCGAAGCGGGAGGCGTACGACCGCTTCACCCGCCTGTTCGCCGACCAGCCGACCCTCATCGAGGCGATCGACGTCGCGACGCTGCCCGCCTCGTTCCGCGTGAAGCTCGAGAACCCGCAGCTGTTCGGCGTCATCCGCGACCAGTTCGCCGCCTACCCGGGCGTGGAGGAGATCGTCGACCAGCGTGACGTGCTCAACCAGTTCCTCCGCTTCACCACGCTCGTGCGCAACGCCGCGCTCGCCATCGCGCTCGTGCAGCTGCTCGCCGCCGGCGTGCTCATCGCCAACACCATCCGCGTCGCGGCCTACGCGCGCCGCGAGCAGACCGCCATCATGAAGCTCGTCGGTGCGGCCAACTGGTACGTGCGGCTCCCGTTCGTCGTCGAGGGCATCATCGCCGGCGCGCTCGGCACGGCCGCCGCGTGGGGGATCCTGTACGGGACCGTGCCGCGCGTCACCCGCGACCTCGCCCGCGAGGTCGAGCTGCTGCCGTTCATCGGCGTGGACCAGGTCGTCGCCATCGCCCCGCTGATGGCGCTGGCCGGGGTGGGCATCGCCGCGCTCGCATCGACCCTCGCGCTGCGCCGCTTCCTCCGCGTCTGAGGCGCGCCCGCCCGTTCGGACAGCCCCGCCACCGCGGTGCCACCCCCCGCCGCGCCTACGCTCGTCCCGTCGAGCCGTCGCCACGGACGTCCGTGTCCGGACCAGGGCCTGATCACGGTCTGACCAGGGCCTGAGCAGGGCCTGAGCAGGGGAGGGGTGCGCGTGCGAGTCCCGTCCGTCCGCACCCGCGCCCACGGTCCCGTCGCCGCGGCGCTCGCGCTCGCCCTCGTCGCCGGGGTCCTCGCCGGTCCGGCCCCCGCGCCGGCCGACGCGCAGGTCGACGAGCTGCGCGAGAAGCTCGAGCAGACCGCCGCCGAACGGGCCGCGGCCGCCCGCGAGCTGCGGGAGATCCGCACCCGCGAGCAGTCGGCCCGCGAACGCTTCAACGTCGCCCGCCGCGAGCACGACGCCGCCGTCGCCGAGCTGCGCCGCATCGACGACGAGCTCGAGCGTGCACAGGCGGAGCTCGCGCTGGCCCGCGAGCGCGCCGCCGAGACCCGTGCCGACGTCGCCCGGGCCGAGGAGGACGTCGCCACCGCCACCGACGCGCTCGAGGACCGGCGCGGACGGTTCGAGTCCCGGGTCGTCGCCGCGTTCAAGTACGGGCAGGTCGCCCTGACCGACGTGTTCGCGTCCAGCCGCGACATCAACGACCTGATCGTCACCACCACCTACGTCAGCGCCGTCGTCGAGAACGACCGGAGCATGGTCGACGAGATGGCCACGCTGCTCGCCGACCTCGCCGCGCAGCGGGAGGCCGCCGTCGCCGCCCGCGCCGAGGCCGCGCGTGCCGAGGACGAGGCGACCCGCATCGAGGCGGAGGTCGCCGGCCGGCTCGCCGACCAGCAGGCCGTCGCCGCGGAGGTCGAGCGGACCGAGGCGTCGCTCGCCCGGTCGCTGCGTGAGCTGCGCGAGGACGCCGACGCGCTCGAGGAGCACCTGAAGGCGCTCGAGGCGTCGCAGGCCGTGATCGAGCAGCAGCTGCGCGACGCCGAGGCGGCCGAACGTGCCGGCCGCGGCGTCGGCGACACCGGCTCCGGCTGGGTCCGTCCGACCAACGGCTGGCTGTCGTCCCCGTTCGGCAACCGGGTCCACCCGATCCTGCGCACCACCCGCCTGCACGCCGGCGTGGACCTCGCCGCGCTCACCGGGACGCCCATCATCGCGTCGCGCGGGGGGACGGTCACCTTCGTCGGCTGGATGTCGGGCTACGGCTACACCGTCATCGTCTACCACGGGGGCGGGCTCGCGACGCTGTACGCGCACATGTCGGCGTTCTCCGTCCAGCAGGACCAGTACATCGCACAGGGCGGGCGGCTCGGCTCGGTCGGCATGACCGGGACCGCCACCGGCCCGCACCTGCACTTCGAGGTGCGCAGCAACGGGGTGCCCCAGAACCCCTGCGGCTACATCTCCTGCTGAGCCCTACGCTGGCCCGATGCCCAAGAAGCCCGCGGCCGCCACGGCCAGGAGCGCAGGGGCGGGGGCCGGAGGGCGTGGGTCGGGGACCCACACCGCCGTGCAGAACCGTCGCGCCTCCTTCGACTTCCACCTCGAGGACCGCTTCGAGGCCGGCCTCGTCCTGACCGGGACGGAGGTCAAGTCGCTGCGCGCCGGCAAGGGGTCGCTCGCCGAGGCGTGGGTGAAGGTCGAGCCGTCCACCCCCGCCCGGGCCGGCGAGGCCTGGCTGCTGCAGTGCCACATCCCCGAGTACGCGTTCGGCAACCGGTTCAACCACGAGCCGATCCGCCCCCGCAAGCTGCTGCTCCACCGGCGCGAGCTCGAGAAGCTCGCCCACGCCGTCGGCGCGCAGGGCGTCACGCTCGTCCCCACCCGCATCTACTTCAAGGACGGGCTCGCCAAGCTCGAGTTCGCCGTCGGACGCGGCAAGAACGTCGCCGACAAGCGGCGCACGCTGGCCAAGCGTGACGCCGACCGGGAGATGGCGCGGGCGCTGAAGCAGCGGCGCTGACCCTCCGGCCGCGACCCGCCGCCCCGGCGTCGGCACCCGCCGGTACCCTCACAGGGCTGCACCCTGACAACCGCACAGCGTCGATGCTTCGCCCACGGGGCTGACACGGTCTCGACCGTGGTCATCACCGCCGGTGCGGGAGCGTGCCGAGGATGCTCACGCGTGCCTCGATAATCCCACGTGAGGACCAATACACGCCAAGGACACTGACCTGGCCCTCGCTGCCTGATACGCAGCGACGATCGCCCTCTGACGCCCCGTAGGGGGGGTCGATCGCCATCACGGGGATCCACCCGAACGGCTCCGACCATGTGGCCCGAGGGGACATCGCAGCATGGTGTGGACGCGGGGGCTGCCTGGCCCCGGAGCACCGCGTCCGAGACCATCCGGGACCTACGCACGTAGCGCCTTCATCGTCGGGGCCGCGGGACCCGGGTTCGACTCCCGGCAGCTCCACCCCGTTCTCCAGACCGCGCCCGACGTCCCCACCCAAGCGGGGACGCCGGGTCGGACGGGTCCGGCGGCGGCCACAAGGGCCACCGGCGGCACTCGTCCACGCGACCCGCGACGCATCGACGCTGCCGGCGCGCCCCGGCGCGCCCGTGCGGTCCACCGGTGCACGCCACGCAGGGCCCCTGACCTCTCGGTCAGGGGCCTTCGCCGTCAGGGGCCTTCGCCGTCCAGGAGGCGGGCGGCGGCCGCCGCCGAGTGGAACGCCCGCTCGACCCCCTCGGGTCGCACCCCTGCCGGTGCGTCCCCGGACGCGTCGAACAGGTCGCCGGCGAGCACCAGCGGCGCCCCCGCCGTGTCGTCCCGCAGCGCCGGCCGGTCGATGCCCGTGCGCACCTGCGCGTAGCGCCAGCCGTGCACGTGGACGACGGTCCACGCGTCGCCGGTGGGCGACGGCTCCTCCCCGACGATCGTGGCCGCCGCGGCGGCCCGGTCACCGTCGAGCACCGCCGGGTCCACGTCGCGGTGCAGCGTGCGCAGCGTGCCCCGCCCGTCGGCGCCCTCCACCGCCGACGTCGGGCCGCTGCGGACGACGACCGCCAGGGTGGCGACGTAGGTGACCGCGTCGAGCGCGGCGAGCGTGTCGGGCGACGCGAGCCGCCCGCCGGTGCGCAGCAGCGCCGCCGCCTGCGGCGCCGGCGCGGTCAGCACCAGCGCGTCGGCGGTCACCGTGTCGACCTCCGGCGCCGTCGCGTCCGCCGTCCCCGCGGGGGAGGGTCGGCGGGTGATCGTCGCCCGCCAGCGTCCGTCGACGACCGCCAGGGCCGTCACCGTCGTCGCCAGCCGCACCGTCGCCCCCGACCGTCCCACGACGTGGGCGGGCAGGTCACGCATCCGCGGCGTCCCGCGCCACCGTTCGGGCCGGTCCGTCAGCGGCGCCGCCCGGCCGTCGTCGGCCCAGCCGGCCAGCGCACGGGTGAACGACGGGCCGGCGGCCGCGAACGCGGTGACCCCGGTGTCCGCCGCGTCCCCGTCCAGCCGGCGTGACGCCATCCGCCCACCGTGCCGGCGGCCCTTGTCGACCACGACCACCCGGTCGCCGGCGGCGGCACGCAGCTCGGCGACCCGGGCCCCGGCCATCCCGGCACCGACGACGAGGACGTCGCGGCTCACACCTCGCCCGCACGTCCGCGCGACGCCGGCCCCATCCCGGCGTCCATCGACACGTACAGGTGCGGGTCGTCGACGAACGGGCGGCAGATCGCGTCGGCCTCCCGCCGCCGCATCACCGACAGGATCATCGCGACGGGGCCGTCGCGTCCCTCGCCGGGGAACAGCGTCGCCCCCTGGCCGGCGGCGCGGACCCGCTCGGCGATCTCCTGGCCGCGGTCCAGCGGCGCGAACACGCGCACGGTGACCAGGCCGAGGCGCATGTTGCGCACGATGACGATGCCCAGCGCCGTGCCGATCGCCACCCCGCTCGCGAACGCGAAGCCGCGGGCGAGGGTCAGGTCGGCGAGGACGATGCCCGCCGCCGAGATCCACGTGGCCGACTCGCCGAACGCGGCGAGCGACGCGGCGAGCGTCCGCCCCCGGACGATGAAGGTCGTGCGGAACACGCCGAACATGACGTCGGTGACGCGCAGCAGCGTGATCTGCGCCATCGTGACCGTCGCCGCCGCCGTCGCGGGCGGGGCGAGCAGCACCAGCACGGCCACCGTCCCCAGCGCGACGACGATGAGACCGACGATCACCGGGGTGCGGGTCCACCACGGGCCCGCCGCGCCCGTCGTGGTCCGCCCGCCGGCCGGGCGCGGCGCGTGGGGGGCGTGCGCGGCGTCGCGGCGGTCGCGCCAGCGGGCCCGCAGCACCGACACGTCGTTCGCGAACGGTCGCAGGACCGGCGAGGGCAGCCGCAGGAGGCGGGCGAGCAGGTGGAGGAGCCGCATGGGCGAACGGTAGGCGACGCCGGGACGTCCGGCCCCGCCGGCCGCACCACCGCCACCTACGCTCGCCCGGCGGGGCATGCCGGAGCGCGACGGGCCGGACCGGCCCGTCCGCGTCGACCCCGGGGCCCCGGGAGGACGTATGCGCCGCGACGAGCTCCACCGCCTCGCCCAGGACCTCGCGGGCGAGCCCGCAGGCCGGGTCGCCGTCACCGTCACCCTGCCGACCCGGCCCGACGGGCTCGACCGCGGCGAGGCGACGCGGCTGCGCAACCTCGCCGACCGCGCCGCCGACGCGCTGCCCCGCCTCGGCCTCGACCGTGCCGTCGAGGCGCGGCTGCGGGAGCGGCTCGCCGCCCTGCCCGCCGACGTCGACGCCGCGCCGGGTGTGCGCGGACCCGGCGTCGCCGCCTACGTCCACGCCGACGGGACGCGGGTGCTCCGCCTCGCCCACACGCCCGCGGAGCGGGTGCTGCTCGGCGACACGTTCCCCCTCGCCGCCCCCATCGTCGACCTGCAGGCGCCCGACGACCTCGACGTCCTCGTGCTGTCCGTCGGCGGCGGCGACACCGACGGGGCCCGCCACCACCGGCTCGTCGACGGTGCGCTGACGGAGGTGACCGGGGACGGCCTGCCCGCCGAGTGGGACGTGCGCGACGCCGCCGAGCGCTACCGGGAGGAACCGAAGGACTCCGACTGGCGTGACGCGCGCATCGACGGGTTCCTCCGCGACGTCGACGCGACCCTGCTGCGCCGCTTCGGCGCCGACCACGACCGCCAGCTCGTCGTCGTCGGCATCGCCCGGCTGCGCACCCACTGGTACCAGGTCGCCGACCCGGCGAACCGGCGGGCCGTCGTCGCCCAGGTCGACGGGAACGTCGACCGGGTCCGTCCGAGCGTGCTCACCGAACGGGTCGTCGCCGCCGTCGAGGGCGAGCGGCGTGCGGCCGCCCGACGGGCGGTCGACGAGCTCCGGGCGCTCGACCCGTCCCGCACCGCCACCGGCGTCGACGACGTCGTCACCCTCGCCCGTGCCGGGCGGCTGCACCGGCTGCTCGTCGAGGACGGCGCGACCGCCGAGGTCGCCGTCGACGGCGTCGTGCTCGGCGACCGGATCGCCAACGCCATGCGGGCCGCGTTCGACGCCGGCACCGACATCCTCGTCGTCCCCAGCGGCCTCCTCGAGGCAGAGGACGGCCTCGCGGGGGTCGTCCGCTGGTGACCGAACCCCCGCGGTTAGGCTTCGCCACGTCGCCGGGCGGCCCTGGGACGGGCGCCGGCGGCTCGTTGAGCGGGAGCGCGTCGTGGCACGTCCACCGAAGGAGGACTGGGTCCCGCTGATGCGTGCAGCGGCCGCCCGCCGGCTCCGCGAGGGTGAGGACGTCCGCGTCATGGACGTCGCCGAGGAGCTCGGGACGTCGCCCGCGCTCGTCCACTTCTACTTCGGGGACCGCCGGCACCTCATCGAGGAGGCGTGGCGGGAGATCCTGTGGGCGTTCGTCGACGAGGACTCCGAGCGGGTCGCCGAGGCCGCCGGCCGGCGCGACTGGGACGCGATCGCCGCGCTGGTCCGCGACATCGTCTCCGAGGAACGGGACGCGAGCCGCCGTGCCCACGTGCGCGCCATCGGCGAGGGGACGGTCAGCCCCGACCTCGCCGCGACGCTGCGGGAGGCGCACGAGGCGACGGTGCGCAACTGGGTCGACCTGCTGCGTGCGTCGATCGAACGGGGCGGTGCGGAGACGCCCCTCGACCTCGAGGCCGTGTGCATGCTCGTCGTCGCCGTGCCCCTGGGGCTCAGCGCCCTCGACCCGGAGATGACGCCGGAGCGGCGGGACGCCGTCGCCGCCGCGTACACGGCGATGCTGCGGTCGGTGCTCGACGCCGGCTACTCGCCCCACGACCGGGCCGACTGAGCGGCGCCGGGCCCGCGGCGGTCAGCGGCCCCGCGCCGCCCGCGCCCGGGCGACGGCCGCGAGCGCCTCGCCGGCCGTCGCGGCGTCCGACGCGCCGACGGTGGGCACCACCCGCGCCGCGTAGTCGCGCCCCGGCACCAGCGGCAGCAGCGCCGCACCGTCCGCGGCCGCCACGTGCCCGCCGGCCTCGTGCACCAGCAGTGCACCGGCGGCGACGTCCCACACGTGGGGGGCGAGGGCCACCGACAGCGGCGCGACCCCGTCCGCGACGAGCGCGAGGTCCAGCGCCGACGCGCCCATCACCCGCACGTTCAGCCGCACCCCGTCACCGGCGAGGTCACGTGCCGCCCCACCCGAGTACAGGCCGGGCACGTGCGCCGACGCCGCGTCCCGCAGCGGCACCGGCGTCCGCACCGCCAGCGGCCGCATGCCCCCGTCGCCCGTCACGTGCGCGCCGGCACCGGCGACGGCGTGGAAGCGGCGGCGCAGCGCCGGCGCCTCGACGACCCCGAGCACGGGCGCCCCGTCGTGGCACAGCGCCACCGACACGCACCAGTGGGGCACGCCGGCGATGAAGTTCGACGTCCCGTCGATCGGGTCGAGGACCCACGTCCACGCCGCGCCGGACGCGACGTGCTCCTGCTCCTCGCTCAGCGCCCCATGGTCGGGGAACGCGGCCAGGAGGCCGGCGACGAGCCGCTCGTCGGTCGCCCGGTCCGCCGGCGTCACCGGCGTGCCGTCCGCCTTCATCGTCACCGGCTCCCGTCCGGCCCGCGGCGCGAGGTCGGCGCGGACCTCGTCGAGCAGCCCGTCGAGCACGTCGCGTGCACGGTCCACGACCGTCCGGGCGGCCGCATCGAGCGTGCCGGGGGCGAAGGGGACGGGGCCGCTCGCCGCGGTCACGGTGCCGGCTCGAGCACGCCGACGGGTGCGGCCGGCGGGTCGGCCAGCGGATCCGGACCGCTGCCACGCACGTGGTGGTCGAGGAAGCGGGACGTCCACGCCGCCGTCGCCGTCCGCGTGTCCGCCGACGGGGTGTCACCGCTCAGCCCCAGCAGCGGTGCCGCGGGGGAGAGCGCACCGATCAGCGTGAAGTCGCGGTGCAGCGCCCCGTCGATGCGCACCCGCCCCTCGGGGACGTCCGCCGCCCGCAGCGTCGCGTGGAGGTCGGTGAGCACCGTCTCGTTCGGGCGTCCCACCCAGTCCTCGGTGCGCAGCGACAGCAGCGGCCGGTCGGGGCCGGAGCGCAGCACGGCGGGGGCGACGGGCTCGACCCACGGGTCGAACCCGACGATCGCGTCGCAGCGCGGCTCGGCCGCGCACGCGGCGACGGCCGCCCCACCGCCCGTCGAATGGCCGATCATCGCCAGCCGGTCGAGGTCGACCCGGCCCGCGACGACGTCCGGCGGCGCCTGCTCGAGGGTGCGCACCAGCAGGCCGAGGTCGTCGGCGAACGTCGCGACGAGCGTCCGGCTCGCCCGCGTGTACGTCGCGTCGTCGACGGTGCCGAACTCCGGCAGGGCGTCGGGGTCGAACACGTCGGCGCGCCCGTCGGGGAACGTCGTCACCAGCGCCCCGTAACGGTGGTCGGCCGCGACGACCAGCCACCCCTCGCTGGCCAGCCGCTCGGCGAGGTCCGACTGGATCGTGCGGAAGCCCGTCCAGCCGTGGGCGAGCAGCACCACCGGCAGCGGCGCGTCCACCGCGGGGACGTCGGGCGTCGCATGCCCGCGGACCTGGCCGAGGTGCCCCAGCGCGAAGCGCGGCAGGCCGAGCTCCGCGGCCCCCAGGTCCACGAACGCCGACGCCTGCGGGACCAGCGCCCCACGTGCGACCGGCGCGTCGGGAGCGGCCGGGTACCACAGCTGCACGACGAGCTCCCGCGGATCGCCCGGGGACGGCCCGTACTGCTCCGCCCGGCCGGCGTCGCGCACCACCAGCGTCGTCGTCCCCACCGCGGCCGGCCCCGGCGGCGGGTCGAGCACCCGCACCGGCAGCGCCCACGACAGCGCGAGCGACACGACCGCACCGACGAGCGTCAGCGTCGCCACCGTCCCGGCGAGGAACGCCGGCCGGCCCAGCGCCCGCGCCAGCAGGACGGTGGCGAGCAGCAGTGCCGCCGCCGTCACCGGCACGAGCTGCCAGCGCCAGCCGGACAGGACGAGCTGGGCGAGCGTCGCGGCCACCAGGGCCGCGAGCCCCACGGTCGCGCCGCGCGCGCGGGTGCCCATCGGCCCGCGGGCCGGCATGCGCAGCCGCCGCCGGCGGCGCGCCGACCGCAGCGCGGCGAGCGCCACGACGAGGGCCGCGACGGGCAGGACCACGTCGAGGAGGGCCATCGGAGCTCCACAGGTGCCGGGTCGGGGGCGCCGGGGTCGGGGGCGGCTCCTACGCTAGGCGTCCTGCGGCGGTCCGTCGCACGTCCCCGCCGGCGCCGGAGGCCCCGCATGACCGTCGCGCTCGTCCACGGCGTCGACGCCGCCGCGGCCGCGTTCGCCGACGGGGAGGACCCCGAGGGCGCGATCGACGTCGCCCTCCACGAGGCGCTCACCGCCCGCGGCATCCCCTTCGCCCGGCCCCGCTGGCGCGACGACGTCGACTGGTCCGCCTTCGACCTGGCGGTGGTGCGCACCACCTGGGACTACACCGAGGACCCCGACGGGTTCGCCGCATGGGCGCGGCGCACCGCCACCGCCGTGCCGGTGGAGAACCCGCCCGACGTGCTGCGCTGGAACACGCACAAGTCGTACCTGCTGGAGCTCGAGGAGCGCGGCGCCCCCGTCATCCCCACCGCGTGGCTCGCCCGGGGCGACACCGTCGACCTCGCCGCGCTGTGTGCGGCGCGCGGCTGGGGCGACGTCGTCGTCAAGCCGGCCGTCGCCGCCGCGTCCGACGGGCTCGTCCGCGTCCCCGGCGGTGCGGCCGGCCACCGGCGCGGCCAGGACGCGTTCGACGCGCTGCTCGCCGCCGGCGACGTGCTCGTCCAGCCGTTCCGTCCGCGCATCGCCGAGGGGGAGCTGTCCCTCATCGCCGTCGACGGGCGCGTCACCCACGCGGTGCGCAAGCGCCCCGCCGACGGGGACTTCCGCGTCCAGGGTCGCTCCGGCGGCAGTTACGCTCCGGAGGTGCCCTCCGCCGACGCCGTCCGGCTCGCCGAGTGGATCCTGTCGGTGGTCGGCACGACCCTGCTGTACGCCCGCGTCGACCTGCTCGCCGCGGACGACGGGACGCTCGAGCTCGGCGAGCTCGAGGCGACCGAACCCGACCTGTACCTCGAGCACTCCGAGGAGGGCACCCGCGCCCTCGTCGACGCGATCGTCGGCCGTCTCGCACGCGGCCGCGCCGGAGAGGGAGCCGCATGAGCCGCATCGCGATCACCGGGGCCACCGGCCTCATCGGGTCCGCCCTGGCCACGTCCCTGCGCGGTGACGGGCATCGGGTCGTCCGGCTGGTCCGCGACCCGGCCCGCGCCGCCGCCGACGACGTCGTCTGGGACCCCGCTGCCGGCACCATCGACGCGGCCGGCCTCGAGGGGCTCGACGCCGTCGTGCACCTCGCCGGCGAGCCGATCGGCGCGTCCCGCTGGACCGACGAGACCCGCCGGCGCATCCACGACTCGCGGGCCCGCGGCACCGACCTGCTCGCTCGCACCCTCGCCGGGCTCGAGCGCCGTCCCGCCGTGCTCGTCTCGTCGTCAGCGGTGGGCATCTACGGCGACCGTGGGGACGAGGAGCTCACCGAGGACTCGTCGCACGGCGACGACTTCCTCGCCGACGTGTGCGTCGCCTGGGAGGCGGCGGCCGACCCCGCCCGCGAGGCCGGCATCCGGGTCGTGCACCCCCGCACCGGCGTCGTCATCGCCAAGGACGGGCCGCTGATCGACAAGGTCGAGCTGCCGTTCCGGCTCGGCGTCGGCGGACGGGTCGGCTCGGGCCGCCAGTACGTCCCGTGGATCTCCCTCACCGACGAGATCGCCGCGCTGCGGTTCCTCATCGACCGGCCGCTGGAGGGTCCGGTCAACCTGACCGGGCCGAGCCCGGCGACGAACCTCGAGATGACCCGCGCGCTCGGCACGGTGCTGCGCCGCCCGACCCTGCTGCCCATCCCCGCGTTCGCCATCCGCCTGCTGTACGGCGAGATGGGCGAGACGCTGGCGACGGTCAGCCAGCGGGTGCTGCCGCGCCGGCTCCTCGACGCCGGGTTCACGTTCCGGCACACGACGATCCTCGCCGCCCTGCGCGCCGCGTTCGACCGCACCGCCGCCTGAGCGTGGACGACGCCGCGGACGTCGCCGTCGTCGGTGCCGGCCTCGCCGGTCTCGTCGCCGCCCGCCGGCTCACCGCCGCCGGCCGCCGCGTCGTCGTCCTCGAGGCGTCGGACGGCGTCGGCGGCCGGGTGCGTACCGACCGGGTCGACGGGTTCCTCCTCGACCGCGGCTTCCAGGTGCTGCTGACCGCCTACCCGGCGGCACGCCGCTGGCTCGACCTCGACGCGCTGGACCTGCGCGCGTTCGCCCCCGGCGTCGTCGTGCACCGCGCCGGCCGGACGGTGCGCCTCGCCGACCCGTTCCGCGCCCCGCTCGCGGCCGCCCGGTCGCTGCTCGGCCCGACGGTCAGCCCCCTCGACGCGCTGCGGCTGCTGCGCTGGCGCCGCACGATCCTCGCCCGCGACGGACGCCGGGTCGCCGCCCGCCCGCAGGTCACCACCGCCGAGCGCCTCGCCGAGGTCGGCTTCTCCGCCGGCCTCGTCGACGGCTTCTTCCGCCCGTTCCTCGCCGGCACGTTCTTCGACCCGGACCTGACGACGTCGTCGCGCGTCACCGAGCTCGTGTTCCGCTGCTTCTTCCGCGGTGACGTCGCCGTCCCCGCCGCCGGCATGGGCGCGCTGCCCGCCCAGCTCGCCGCCGCGCTGCCGGCGGGGACGGTGCGGCTGTCCGACCCGGTGCGGGCCGTCCGGCACGTCGACGGCGGACTGGCCGTCGACACCGCGCACGGGGCCGTCGCCGCGCGGGCGGTCATCCTCGCGGTCGACGCGCCGGCGCTCGCCCGCATCGCGGTCGACGGCGCCCCACCGGCGGTCGCGGCCGCACCGGGGCGCGGCACCGCCGCCGTCCACCTCGCCGCGCCGCGCTCGCCGACCGGCGGACGTCCCGACCTGCACCTCGGGGCGCCCGGCGAGGGTCCGATCGCGACGCTCGCGACGATGTCGGACGTCGCCCCCTCCTACGCGCCCCCCGGCCGCACGCTCGTCACCGTGTCGACGGTGGGGGTGCCCGACGCCGACGACGACACGCTCGTCGCCGCGGTGCGCGCACAGGCGCGCGGCTGGTTCGGCGACGAGGTCGACGCGTGGCGGCCCCTCGCCGTGCAGCGCATCCCCTACGCGCAGCCCCGCCAGGACGTCGGCGACCTCGACGGGCTCGCCCGGCCCGTCGCCCACGGCCGCGGCGTGTGGGTGTGCGGCGACCACCGCGACACCGGCTCCCTGCAGGGGGCGATGGTCAGCGGCCGGCGGACCGCGGAGGCGCTGCTCGCCACCTGAGCGGCACCGCCGGGCCTCAGCGGGCGCCGCCGCTCGCCGCCGCGGCCCGCCGCAGCCGGTCCATCACCGCCCGGCCGACGCCGACCTCCGGCACCGCCTCGACGACGAGCGCGGTGACCCCGGCGGTCTCCGCACGGCGCAGCAGCGCGAACAGGTCCGCGGCGAGCGCGTCGACGTCGACGGGCACCGCGAGCACCACGACCGCCCCGTCGTCGCCGACCGGCAGGGACGTCCCGGCGGGACGCACCGCGACGAGCCCGACCGGCCCCCCTGCGACGGCCAGCTCGCGGGCCCGGGCCGGCCCGTCGCCGGCCGCCGCCACATGGACGGGCACGTGCGGGGCGTAGTGACGGTGCCGGGTGCCCGGCGCCCGGGGCGGAGGGGCCGTCGTGCCGTCGGGAGGGAGGGCGGCCGTGCCCGTCGCGGCATCCTCCGTGGCGGCATCCGCGGCGAGTCCGGCGGCCGCGGCGAGCGTGGCGGCGTCCAGCCCGCCCTCCCGCAGGACGTGCGGCACGTCCCCGCGCGCGTCGACGACGGTCGACTCGAGCCCCAGACGGGTCGGCCCCGCGTCGACGACCGCGTCGATGCGACCGTCGAGGTCGTCGAGCACGTGGGCGGCCGACGTGGGGGAGGGGCGTGACGACCGGTTCGCGCTCGGCGCGGCCAGCGGGACGTCGGCGAGCCGCAGCAGCGTCCGGGCGACGGGATCGTCGGGCACGCGCACCGCGACCGTGTCGAGGCCGCCGGTGACCGCCCGCGGCAGGTCGTCGCGGGCCGGCAGGACGACGGTGAGCGGCCCGGGGGCGAAGCGGTCCAGCAGCGTCCGCGCCAGCGGCGTGACCGTCGCGGCGACCCGGTCGACGTCGGCGACGTCGGCGACGTGGACGATCAGCGGGTTGTCGGCCGGCCGGCCCTTCGCGGCGAACAGCCGGGCGACGGCGTCGGGGTCGTCGGCACGGACGGCGAGGCCGTAGACCGTCTCGGTGGGGACGGCGACGAGCCCGCCGGCGCGCAGCAGCTCCGCCGCGCGGGCGAGGTCCCCCTCGGACGTCGTCAGGCGGAGCGTGCCGCGCACCGGGCCGCCGTCGATCGGCCCGCCGCTCATCGGCCCGCCGCCCGACGTCGCCGCGGCCGCAGCCCCGCCGCCCGCATGGCGTCACGGACGACGTCGTCGAGCATGTCGGGCGTGAGTCGTCCGGTGAACGTGTTCTGCTGGCTGACGTGGTAGCTGCCGACGAGCGGCCGACCGTCGGCGAGCGTCGCCCGGGCGCCGTGCCCGAAGCGGGGGCGCGGCCCCTCCACCCCGACGTGCCGCACCACCGCGTCCCATCCGAACGCGCCGAGGGCGAGCACGGCCCGCCACGGCACCAGCCCGAGCTCCCGGGTGAGGAACGGTGCGCACGCGTCACGCTCCTCCGTCGTCGGCCGGTTCGCCGGTGGGGCGCAGCGCACCGGCGCGGTGATCCAGGCGCCGGTCAGGGTCAGCCCGTCGTCCCGCGCGGTCGACGTCGGCCGGTCCGCGAGCCCGCAGCGGTACAGCGACGCGTACAGCACGTCGCCGGAGCGGTCGCCGGTGAACATCCGCCCGGTGCGGTTCGCACCGTGCGCGCCCGGGGCGAGCCCGACGATGAGCAGCGCCGCCGCCGGGTCACCGAAGCCGGGCACGGGTCGGCCCCAGTACTCCTCGTCCGCGTACGCCCGCCGCTTCTCCCGCGCGACCTGCTCGCGCCAGGCGACCAGCCGCGGGCAGCGCCGGCACGCGACGATCTCGTCGCCGAGCTCGGCGAGCGCACGGGCGGAGGACGGGGGCGGCGGCATCGGCGCAGCGTAGGCTGGGGCCCCCGACGGAAGATGCTCCGATGGCGCTGTGGCAGGTGTGGCTGACCGGGCTCGGCACGGCCGCCGCGCTCATGGTCGCGGTGTGGGTCGGCAGCGTCGTGCGCACCGACGCGAGCCTCGTCGACCGGGTGTGGGGCCTCGCGTTCGTCGTGCTCGCCTGGACCTACGCGGTCGTCGACGGCGTCTGGGACGCGCGCACCGTCCTCACGCTCGTGCTCGTCAGCGTGTGGGGGCTGCGCCTGAGCGTGTTCATCACGTGGCGCAACTGGGGGCACGGGGAGGACGCCCGCTACGCGGCGATGCGCGCCCGCAGGCCCGGCACGTTCACCGGTCGCAGCCTCGTCACCGTGTTCCTGCTGCAGGCGGTGCTCGCCTGGCTCGTGTCCGTGCCGCTGCTCGCCGCCGTCGCCGTCGACGGCGGGGCGCTCGGGCCGCTCGACGTGCTCGCCGTCGTCGTGTGGACGGTCGGGTTCGTGTTCGAGGCCGGCGGCGACTGGCAGCTGTCGCGCTTCCTCGCCGACCCGGCGAACCGCGGCCGCGTGATGGACCGCGGGCTGTGGCGCTACACCCGCCACCCGAACTACTTCGGGGACACCGTCGTGTGGTGGGCGTTCCTGCTGCTCGCCCTCGCCGTCGGCGGCTGGTGGGGCGCGGCCGGCACGCTGCTGATGACGTTCCTCATCGTCCGCGTGTCCGGTGTCGCCCTGACCGAACGCCGCATGGGGCGCACGGGCTCACGGCGGGAGGGGCACGACGAGTACGTCCGGCGCACCAACGCGTTCTTCCCCGGGCCGCGCCGCCCGTGAGCGGAGCGGCCCCCGAGGCGGTCGTCGCCGCGGCGCTCGACGCGCTGCGGCTGCCGCAGGACGTGTTCGACGCGCTCGTCGCCCACGCCTGGTCCGACTTCCCCTACGAGGTGTGCGGCCTGCTCGGCCTGCACGCCGACGGGCAGGTCGAGGTCATCCCCGTCGCCAACGCCGAGCGGTCGATGCGCTACTACGTGATGGACTCGCGCGAGCTGCTGCGCGCGATGCGCCACGTCGAGGACGAGGGGCTCGGGCTCGTCATCTACCACTCCCACACCCACACGCAGGCGTTCCCGTCGGCGACGGACGTGCGCCACGCCGCCTACCCCGACGCGCTGTACGCGATCGTGACGCTGCAGGACCGTGACGCCCCCGCCGTGCGGGCCTTCACGATCCGCGACGGCGCGGTCGCCGAGGTCCCCGTCGTCGTCGGCTGAGCCACCGTTCGCACCGTTCGCACGGGCCCCCTGGGGGCGTGAACGGCGCTCGCTACGCTCCCACCGGCCCCCGCGTGGGCCGCATCGCCCCCGATCCGCGCCGCTCACCCGTACCGCTGGAGCCATCATGCCCGTCGTCCGCATCCCCACCGTCCTCCGCCCCCACACCGGCGGTGCGGCGAAGGTCGAGGTCGCCGGGTCCACCGTCGGCGAGGTCCTCACCGCCCTCGTCGCCGACAACCCGGCGCTGGAGGAGCGGCTCCTCGAGGACGGGAAGGTCCGCGGCTACGTCAACGTGTTCGTCGACGACGAGGACATCCGCTACCTCGACGGCGAGGCGACCGCCGTCGGCGAGGGCGCGGAGCTGTCGATCATGCCGGCCGTCGCGGGCGGCGCACGCTGAGCCGCCCCGCGGCGGCGGTGCACCGGAGGGGACGGCATGCGCTTCGGTGACATCACCCAGGCGATCGGCCGCACGCCGCTGGTCCGCCTCCCCAACCTGTCCCCGCCGGGTGCGGAGCTCTACCTCAAGCTCGAGGGGCACAATCCCACCGGTTCGGTCAAGGACCGGGTCGCCGCGTCCCTCATCCGCGAGGCCGAGCGGGCCGGCCATCTGCGGCCCGGGCGGCGGGTGCTCGAGCCGACCAGCGGGAACACCGGCATCGCGCTCGCCGCGATCTGCCGGGTGCGCGGCTACCCGCTGACCTGCGTCATGCCGGAGAACACCTCCGACGAGCGCAAGCAGACCCTCACCATGTTCGGCGCCGAGATCGTCCTCTCGCCGGCGACGGAGGGGTCCAACGGGTCGGTGCGGGTCGCCCGCGAGATGGCCGCGGCCGACCCGGAGGTGTTCATGCCGTTCCAGTACGGCAACACCGCGAACGCGCTCGCGCACCACGAGACGACCGCGCCGGAGATCATCGCCGACCTGCCCGACGTCGCCGCGTTCGTCGGGGGGCTGGGCACCGGGGGGACGGTCACGGGCGTGGGGAAGCGGCTCAAGCGTTGGAACCCCGACGTGAAGGTCTACGCGGCCGAGCCCGAGTACGGCGACCTCGTCTACGGCCTGCGCAACCTCGACGAGGGCTACGTGCCGGAGGTCCTCGACCTCGACGTGCTCGACGGCCGGATCAAGGTCGACTCGCTGCGGGCGCTCGAGGCGACCCGCCGGCTCGTCGCCGAGGAGGGCATCTTCGCGGGCGTGTCGACCGGCGCGTCGCTCGCCGTCGCCCTGCGCGTCGCCGACCGGCTGCCGGAGGGCGCGAGGATCGTCGCCATGTCGCCCGACGGCGGCTGGAAGTACCTCTCGACCGGCGCCTACGCGCCCGGCGACGTGAAGGAGATCGCGACCGCCATCAGCGGGACGCTCTGGGCCTGAGCGGGCCCGCGTCGGCCGGAGCGGGCCTGCGTCGGCCTGAGCGGGTCTGCGTCGGCCTGAGCGGGCCGGTCTCAGTCCGCGGTGACCTCGACGGTGAGGGTCGCGACCGGCCGTGAGCCCGCACGGACCTCGAGGGTGAACGTGCCGGGCTCGACGACGCTGCGCAGGTCGCGGTCGAGCAGCGCGAGCGCGTCCCGGTCCGCCCGCAGCGTGACGTGGCCCGTGCCGCCGGGTGCGAGCCGCAGCGTCGCGAGGTCGACGAGCCGGCCGAGGGGCCGCGTGACGCTCGACACGTCGTCGGTGACGTGCAGCGTGACGAGCTCGACCGCGGCGTGCGCACCGTCGCAGGTCACGGTCACGTCGAGCGTGAACGCGGCACCCGTGGCCAGTTCCCCGACGGGCAGCGTCGTGCGCGTCGGCGGCGCGACCTCGACGGTCGTGGTCGCGTAGCCGAGCCCATGCCCGAGCGGGTAGCGCGGCGCGGCGGTGTCGTGCAGGTACCCGCGGCCGGCGGAGGGGCGGCGGGCCGTGCGCACGGGCACGTGACCGACGGAGCGGGGGAACGTGACGGGCAGGTGCCCGCCCGGCACCGCGTCACCGAGCAGCACCCGCGCGATGGCCGGCCCGCCCTGCTCCCCGGGATAGCCGGTCCACAGCAGCGCCCCCGCGGCGTCGGCGACGCGGCCGAGGTCGACGGGGCCGCCGCTGATCGCGACGGCGACGACGGGCACGCCGGTCGCCGCGAGCCGCTCGACGAGCTCGTCCTGCCGTCCGGCGAGCGTGAGCGTCTCGCGGTCCCCGAGGTGGTCGAACCACCAGCCCTCACGGTGGGTCGCCTCGCTGCCGCCGATGACGGCGACGACGACGTCGACGTCGGCCGCGGCCGCGACGGCCGCGTCGAGCAGCGCGTCGTCCTCGACCGGGTCGGCGAGCCGGACCTCCGGCGCCCACCAGGTCGCAGGGCCCGCCGGCTCCTCGCTGATGCGGCAGCCGGTGGCGTGCACCACCTCGACGTCCGGGCCGAGCGCGGCCCGCAGCCCGTCGAGGACCGGGATGCCCGTCGCCGACGGGTCGCAGTAGCCGCCGAGGTGCGCATGCTCGGCGTTCGGGCCGGTGACGAGCACCCGTCGGATGCGCTCGCGCCGCAGCGGCAGCAGCCCGTGGGGGTTCTCGAGCAGCACGACGCCGGCCTCGGCGGCCTCGCGGGCGAGCGCGACCGGGTCCTCGTCGGCATCGACGGTCGGCGGCGCCGGCTCCTGGCCGGGCAGCAGCCCGAGCCGCGCCTTCACGCCGAGCACCGCACGGGCGGCGCGGTCGACGACGGCCCCGTCCAGCGCACCCGTGCGCACTCGGTCGACGAGCCCCGGGGTGCCGATCGGCTCGGGCACCTCGCAGTCGACGCCGGCCCGCACGGCGCGGGCGGCCGCGTCGGTCGCGTCGGCCGCGACGTGGTGGAGGCGGGCGAGCTGGGGCACGCCGAACCCGTCGGAGGTGACCATCCCGCGGAACCCGAGCTCGCCGCGCAGCACGTCGGTGAGCAGCTCGTCGTGCACGTGCAGCGGGACCCCGTCGAGCTCGTGGTAGGCGACCATGACCGCGCCGACGCCGGCGGCGACGGCCGCACGGAACGGGGGGAGGTGCTCGTCGCGCACCGACCGCGGTCCGAGGTCGACCGGCGCGCCGTTCAGCCCCGCCTGCGGTGCACCGTGGGCGACGAAGTGCTTCGCGCAGGCGAGCACCCGGTCGGCGGGGATGGGCGCGTCCTGCGGGTCGACGCCCGGTCCGGGGCGGCCCTGCAGCCCGTGGACGACGGCGACGCCGAGCCGGGCGACGAGCACCGGGTCCTCACCGAACGTCTCCTCGACCCGCCCCCAGCGCGCGTCGCGCGCGAGGTCGAGCACGGGGGCGTACACGTAGTTCGCACCGCGCCGGCGCGCCTCGCGGGCGGTGACCGTCGCCATGCGCTCGACCAGGGTGGCGTCCCAGCTCGCGGCCTGCGCGATCGGGACGGGGAACACGGTCGCCCCCGGGGCCATCAGGCCGTGGATGCCCTCCTCGTTGAGGAGCAGGCCGACGCCGGGGGCCTGCGCCCGCGCCTGTGCCTGCAGGGCGGCGGTGACCGCGCGGGCGCCGTCGGGGCTGCGGCGCAGGCAGACGCGGCCGACCTGCCCGGTGCCGTGGGGGAGGCGCGCGGCGAACGCGTCCGCGTCCAGCACGTCGTCGGCGGGGAACAGGTCGGGCTGCTCGTAGGCGCGGCAGCCGCAGGCGAGCTGGGCGACGCGCTGCTCGAGGCTCAGCCCGGCGAGGGTCGCCTCGACGGCCGCGGCGTGCGACCCGCCCGTCGCGCCGAGCGTCACGACCGGCTCAGAGCACCTGCGACAGGAAGAGCTTCGTGCGCTCCTCCTTCGGGTTCGCGAAGATCGACTCGGGGTCGTCGACCTCGACGATGCCGCCGTCGGCCATGAACACGACGCGGTCGGCGACGTGCCGGGCGAAGCCCATCTCGTGGGTGACGCAGATCATCGTCATGCCCGACTCGGCGAGCTCCTCCATCGTGTCGAGGACCTCCTTGATCATCTCCGGGTCGAGCGCCGAGGTCGGCTCGTCGAACAGCATCACCTTCGGCTCCATCGCGAGCGACCGGGCGATGGCGGCCCGCTGCTGCTGCCCGCCGGAGAGCTGCCCCGGGTACTTGTGGGCCTGCTCGGGGATGCGCACCCGCTCGAGCAGCCGCATCGCGTTCTCCTCCGCCTCCTTGCGGGCGCGGCGGCGCACGTGGCGCGGCGCGAGCGTGATGTTCTCGAGGATGGTGAGGTGGGGGAACAGGTTGAACGACTGGAAGACCATGCCGGTCTCGCGGCGGATCTCCTGGATGTCCTTGAGGTCGTCGGACAGCTCGGTGCCGTCGACGATGATGCGGCCGCGGTCGTGCTGCTCGAGCCGGTTGATGCAGCGGATCAGCGTCGACTTGCCCGACCCCGACGGCCCGGCGACGACGACGGTCTCCTGTCGGCCGACGACGAGGTCGACGCCGGTGAGGGCCTGGAAGTCGCCGAACCACTTCTCGACGCCGGTGATCTCGATCATCACCTCACCGGTGCCGCCCGCCTCGAGCGCCTTGCCGGTCAGCGACGTCGCCGTCGTCCCCTCGTCCACGATGCCCTCCTCCGTCCGGTGGCCGGCGCTCAGCGCTGGCCGACCCCGAGGCGCACCTCGAGGCGCTGGCTCTCCTTCGAGAGCCAGTAGCTGGCGACCCAGTACACGATGCCGACGAACACGAGCGACTCGATGATGTAGCCCTGCCCGAGGAACTCGTCCTGCTTGGTCACGTTCTGCGCGATGGCGAGCAGGTCCTGCTGGCCGATGATCAGCACGAGCGTGGTGTCCTTGAACAGGCTGATCGCCTGGCCGACGAGCCCGGGGATGACCGCCCGCAGCGCCTGCGGCAGCACGATCAGCCGGGTCTGCTTCCACGGCGACAGGCCGAGCGCCTGCGCCGCCTCCCACTGGCCCCGGCCGACCGCCTGCAGGCCGCCGCGGACGATCTCCGCGACGTAGGCCGAGGTGAACAGGATGAAGATGATGAGCGCCCGCGTGACGAGCGTGGGCGTGGGGAAGTCCGCCGGCAGGAAGAACGGGAGCACCAGCCAGCCGGTGAACAGCAGCGTGATCAGCGGTGACCCGCGGAAGAACTCGACGTACGCGCCGCACACCCAGCGCACCATCGGCAGCGACGAGCGACGCCCCAGCGCGAACAGGATGCCGACGGGGTAGGAGACGACCAGCGCGCCGATCGTGTAGTACATCGTGATCAGCAGGCCGCCCCACTCGTCGCGCGGGACGCCGCCGAAGCTGCTGATCGAGTAGAGCGACACGACGACGCCCGCGACGGTGATGAGCGGGACGGCGCGGCGCAGCGCCGCGGGGATGCGGCGCGCCACGAGCGACAGGCTCAGCCCGATCGCGACCACGGCCCCGGTGAGCAGGAGCGGCGTGAACGTGCGCGAGAAGCCGAGCAGCACCAGCAGCAGCAGCGCGGGTGGGCCGAGGCGGGCGAGACGGTCCCAGCGGGTCGTCGCCGTCGTGCGGCCGGCGGCGACGGCGGCCTCGCGGGCGGTCACCCCGACCACGCCACCGAGCAGCCCGAACACCGCGGCGAGGATCGTGAGCGCGAGCCACAGCCGCCACAGCTGCTCGCGGGGGAACCCGCCGACGACGTACAGCGTCAGGTTCGTCTCGACGATCTCCCAGCGGGCGCTGACCACGAGGAAGCGGGCGAAGCGCCACGTCGCCCAGACGACGAGCGGTGCGAACACGAGCGTGAGCACGCTGTTGAACGGCGTCGGGAACAGGTTGTCCCGGACCCAGCGGGCGGGGTCGACGCGGCGCTGCGGCGGGCGCGCCGTGTCGGCGCCCGTGCCGGTGGTCACGGGCGCGCTCATCGTTCCACCAGCTGCAGGCGGCGGTTGAACACGTTGACGATGACCGAGATGATCAGCGACAGGAACAGGTACGCGCCGAGCACGACGATGAGCAGCTGCGGGGCCGGCTGGCCGTTCCCGGCGGCGGTGTTGGCGACCCGGAGGATCTCGGCGAAGCCGACCGCGATGCCCAGCGACACGTTCTTGGTGAGGTTGAGGAACTCGTTGCCGATGGCCGGCGCGGCGATGCGCAGCGCCTGGGGGAGGATGACGTAGCGCATCCGCTGGGAGCTGCTCAGGCCGAGCGCGTCGGCCGCCTCGTTCTGGCCCTTGTGGACGGCGAGGATCGAGCCGCGGACGATCTCGGCGATGAACGACGACGCGTACAGCACGAGCGACAGCAGCAGCGACAGGTACTCGGGGTACAGCCAGGCCCCACCGGTGACGACGCGCCCGTCGAGGACGGGCAGGCTCGGCTCGATCGGCGGCTGCAGCACGCTGAACGCGAGGGCGGTGACGACGGCGAAGGTCGCCGCCGCCCACAGGACCCGGCGGTGGGGGGTGCCCGTCCGGTCGAACACGGTCGTGCGCCAGCGGGCGACGCCCAGCGCGACGACGAGCGCGACCGCGGCGGCGGTCAGGAACGGCTGCGACCCGTCACCGAACGTCAGCCAGGCGA
Source organism: uncultured Nitriliruptoraceae bacterium (assembly GCA_913060655.1). Taxonomy (GTDB): domain Bacteria; phylum Actinomycetota; class Nitriliruptoria; order Nitriliruptorales; family Nitriliruptoraceae; genus CSBr16-57R1. The sequence continues at coordinate 67,046 of CAJXTG010000001.1, forward strand.
CCCAGATCCCGCGGTTGGAGATGATGGCGACGTCACCGAGGAAGGTCGCCTCGGTGAGCCGGGGGAGGGTCGCGAGCACCCCGAGGTAGAAGAAGATGACGAGCACGAGCGGTGGGATGTTGCGCAGCAGCTCGACGTAGGCGCTCGCGCTGCGTGCGACCAGCCAGTTCTTCGACAGCCGGGCGACCCCGACGACGATGCCGATCAGCAGCGACAGCAGGACGCCGAGGATGGCGACCCGCACGGCGTTGCCGAGACCGAGCAGCAGGGCGTTCTGGATGGTGTCCTGGGCGCGGAAGTCGGGCGCACCGAGGATGCTGAAGCCGGCCGGCTGGTCGAGGAACGTGAAGTCGCGGCGGATGCCGAGCCGGTCGAGGTTCGACGTCAGGTTGCCGAACAGCCACTGGACGAGCGCGACGGTCGCGACGAGGAAGCCGACCTGCAGCACCCCACGCAGGACGCGGACGTCGCGCCACAGCGGCGGGCGTGCCGGACCGTCCTGGCCGGCGGTCGCACGCCCGGGTCGCTGCTGCTGCGTCTCGGCCACCGGCTCCCCTGGGTCCCCATCCGCCTCCCAGCGGACGGGCGGATACTAGTGCGGTCCGCGTTTCCACGGTGTGTCGTGCCGGATCGAGGGCGTCCGCGCACCGGCCCCGTCAGCGCGCCGGCCCCGTCAGCGCACCGGCCCCCGCCCCCCGGCCCCGGACGGCCGGAGGGCCACGCCGTGTGGCGTGGCCCTCCGGGTCGTTCCGGTGCTGCGTGGATCAGCGGAACGGCGGGGCGTAGAGCAGACCGCCGTCGGTCCACAGGGAGTTCACGCCGCGCGACAGGCCGAGCGGGGTGTCCGGCCCGACGTTGCGCAGGAAGATCTCCTCGTAGTTGCCGACCTGGCTGATGACGTTCACGGCCCAGTCGGGGCTGAGGCCCAGACCCGGGTCGAACCCGTCGACCAGTCCGAGGAAGCGACCGATGGCCGGCTCCTCGTCCGGGTTGGTGCTGGCGACGATGCTGTCGACGTTGGCGCTCGAGATGCCGAACTCCTCCGCCTGGAAGGTCGCGAAGACGACCCACTGGACGACGTCGAACCACTCGGAGTCACCGTCACTCGTCAGGGGGCCGAGGGGCTCCTTGGAGATGACGTCCGGCAGGATCTTCACCGACTCGGCGCCGCCCTGCTCGTCCGGCCAGGTGCCACGGAACGCGGCGAGCTGCGAGAGGTCGGAGGTCCAACCGTCGCAGCGGCCCTCGAAGTAGGCCGCCTGCAGCTGGTCGTTGCCCTCGAACGTCAGCGCCGTGTACGGCAGGCCGCGCGCGGCGAACTGGGACTCGAGGTTCAGCTGGGTGGTCGTACCGGCCTGGACGCAGATGGTCGTGTTGGCCATGTCGTCGATGGTGTCGAACCCGCTGTCGGTGTCGACCATCATGCCCTGACCGTCGTAGAACGTGGTCGCGGCGAACGAGCCACCCTCGTTGCGGTCACGGGTCGCCGTCCACGTCGTGTTGCGGATCAGGACGTCGATCTCACCGGCCTGGAGCGCCGTGAAGCGCGCCGAGGCGGACAGCTCGACGAAGTCGACCGCGTCGGCGTCACCGAGCACGGCGGCCGCGACGGCACGGCAGTAGTCGACGTCGAAGCCGGTGTAGGTGCCGTCATCCCCCTGGATGGAGAAGCCCGGCAGGCCCTGGCTGACGCCGCAGATCAGCGTCCCGCGCTCCTGCACGGCCGCGAGCAGGCCGCCCTCGGTCTGCGCGGGGTCGACGGTGACGGTCTCTTCCGGCGCGGCGGGGTCCGCCGCGTCCGTGGCCTCCTCGTCGCTGGCGCAGGCCGAGAGCACGAGCCCCGCGGCGAGCGCGACGGAGGCGATGCGGATGGATCGCTTCACGTTCACTCCTCAGTTTCCCAGGGGACGGGAGGAGCCCCGCCCCATCGCGGCCGACCGGCTGGCCGACCGTCCCCCGCTGCCATCCGGCTCGCGGCCGGACCGCCCCGAGGGCCCGGCAGCACCGGACCCCGCAACTACAGGGGTCGGAGGACCCTACCCGCTCGGACCGGCGGCTGCGCGGTCCCGTGCCGATCCGTCCCGGGCGCGGCGGGATCGGCCCGCCACGGGCGGCACCTACGCTCCGCACGGCCCCGGCCGTCCCGCACCGGGCGCCGACCGGCCCGCCCCGGACGCAGGAGACCACCGTGACCAGTCCGAGCCCCGCACGCACCGACGGTCGGGCCGCGGACGCGCTGCGCCCCGTCACCCTCGACCTCGACGTCCAGACGGCACCGGCCGGCTCCGCGCGCATCCGGGCCGGCGGCACCGAGGTCCTCCTGGCCGTCAGCATCGAGGACGGCGGGCCACGCTGGCGCGACCGCCGGGGCTGGGTCACCGCCGAGTACGCGATGCTGCCCGGGGCGACCGACACCCGCAGCGCCCGCGAGCGCCGCGGCGTCGGCGGGCGCTCCAAGGAGATCGAGCGGCTCGTCGGCCGCTCCCTGCGGGCGGCCGTCGACCTCGACGCCCTCCCCGACGTGACCGTCACCGTCGACTGCGACGTCCTCGCCGCCGACGGCGGCACCCGGACCGCGTCGATCACCGGCGGCTGGGTCGCCCTCGCCGTCGCCCTGCGGCGCGCCGGCCTCGCCCACGCCCTGATCCGTCAGGTCGCCGCCGTGTCCGTCGGCATCGTCGACGACGCGGTGCTGCTCGACCTCGACCAGCGGGAGGACAACCGGGCCGCCGTCGACATGAACGTCGTCGCCGCCGACGCCGGCCTGCTCGTCGAGGTGCAGGGCACCGCGGAGGGCGCGCCGTTCCCGCGGACCCAGCACGACGCGCTCGTCGACGTGGCCCTCGCCGGGTGCGCCGAGCTGATGGCCCGGCAGCGGGCGGTGCTCGATGCGGGCGGGTCCGGCCGGTGAGCCGCGTCGTCGTCGCCACCGGCAACGCGCACAAGCTCGTCGAGATCGGCCGGCTCCTCGCCGCGGCCGCACCGGACCTGACGCTCGTGCCGATGGGGGAGCTCGGCGTGCCCGCCCCCGTCGAGGACGGCGACACGTTCGCCGACAACGCGCTGCTCAAGGCCCGCGCGTGCGCCGAGGCGACGGGTCTGCCCGCGCTCGCCGACGACTCCGGCATCGTCGTCGACGCGCTCGACGGTGCCCCCGGGGTCCGCTCGGCACGGTTCGCCGGCGACGACGCCGACGACGCGGCGAACAACCTGCTGCTGCTGGTCCGGCTCGCCATGGCCGGCGCGGACACGCCGGCGGCGCGCCGTGCCGCGTTCGTGTGCGCCGCCGCGCTCGTGCTGCCCGACGGCACCACCCACGTCGAGCACGGCCGGATGGCCGGCCACGTCGTCGACGCCCCCCGCGGTGACGGCGGCTTCGGCTACGACCCGCTGTTCGTCGCCGACGCGACGGCCGACGGGCGGACCAACGGCGAGCTCGCGCCGGAGGAGAAGGACGCGATCAGCCACCGTGCCGCCGCGTTCCGTGCGCTCGCGCCGCACGTCGCCGCGGCGCTCAGCCGCTGAGCGCGTCCAGGACCGCGTCGTTGAGCACCGGCCAGCCGGTCCGCGCCCAGTCGTCGAAGTCGCGGCCCGACAGGGTCGCCAGCGCCACACCGGCGTCCGCGTCCGCCCACACGAGCGACCCGGAGCGGCCGAAGTGGCCGACGGCGCGGGGGGACAGGCGCGACCCCGACCAGTGCGGGTCCTTCGTCCCGCGCACCTCCAGCCCGAGCGTCCACCCGTTGGGCCGCTGCCGGCCGAACCCGGGCAGCACCCCGTCGAGCTCGGGGAACGCCGGGGTGGTCAGCCACGCGTGGACCGCGGCGGGCAGGGGTCCGGGGGCGAGCAGCGCCGCGGCGAAGCGGGCGAGGTCGGTCACCGTCGAACGCACGCCCCAGGCGGGGGAGCCCTCCAGCACCGTGGCCGTCATCCCCAGCGGCTCGAGCACGTGCGCGTGCAGCAGCTCGGCGAACGGCCGGCCGGTGCGTGCCGCCGCATGCTCCGCGGCCGCCTCGTACGCCCAGTTCGAGTAGGTCCGGCGCCGGCCCGGCTCCATGGTGCGGTCGCCCGCCTCGAAGCCGAGGCCGGCGGCGTGGGCGAGGAGGTGGCGCAGCGTCGCCCCGTCGGCGGCGGTCGGCCCCGCCGGCTCGTCGAGGTCGAGCGCGCCCGTGGCGACCGTCCCGAGCACCGCTGCCGCCGTCAGCGGCTTCGCGACCGACGCGATCGGCAGGACGAGGTCCGTCGTCCCATGGGCGGCGGTCGTGCCGTCCGCGCGCGTCACGACGACGCCCGCGTGGGGCACGTCCCACCCGTCGCTCGTCGCCAGCGCGGCCTGCAGCTCCGGGGTCACCGGTCACCCCGCTGCACCAGCACGATGCCCCCGAGGATGAGCATCCCGCCGCCGAGCTGCGCCGGCCCGGGCAGCTCGGCGAGGACCAGCCAGGCGATCAGCACGGCGGCGAGCACCTCGGTCAGCCCGACGAACGACGCGACGCGCGACCCGAGCAGGGTGATCGCCGCGATGCCGGTGAGGTAGGCGACGACGGTCGCGACCAGCACGAGCCACAGCGCCGGCACCCACCACGGCGTCGGCACGCCGGCGAGCACCGTCGGCGCGGTCGTCATCCGCACCGGGACGAGCCCGACCACCCCGGCGAGGGCGATCAGCACGGCCCCGACGGTCGTGCCGCCGGCCGCCATGACCAGCGCCGGCAGGCCCGAGCGGTCCCGCGCGGACAGGGCGAAGAACCCGCTGAGGCCGACCGCGGCGAGCAGCGCCCAGGCCACCCCGACCGGGTCGAGCGGTCCGGCGCCCCGCGGGTCGATGACGAGCACGAGCCCGCCGAGCGCGAGGGCCGCGCCGACGAGCGTGACGGTCGGTGGCAGCGTGCGGGTGCGCAGCGCCGTCCAGGCGAGCAGCAGCACCGGCGCGAGGAACTCGATGAGCAGGGCGACCCCGACGTCGAGGGTGCGCACCGCGTTGAAGTAGGCGAACTGCGTGCCCGCCATCGCGACGGTGCCGTAGCGCAGCAGCGTGCCGGCGCTGCCGGCCGGGAGCGGCCAGCGGCCCCGGTAGTGGACGGTGCCGACGAGGAGGAGGACCGCCGCGCCGCCGCCGAGCCGGACGAGCACCGCGCCGCCCGACGACCAGCCGGCCTCGATGAGCGCCTTCGCCCCGACCCCGGAGCTGCCGAAGGTGGCCGCGGACGCGAGCGCGATCGCGATGCCCGCGGCGGTGCGCGGCGCCACGGGGGGCGCGACGGAGGTGGAGGACATGCCGGTTCCGGTCGGGGGAGCGGGTGCGAGCGGGGGGAGTCGAACCCCCACGGGCCGAGGCCCACTGGGACCTAAACCCAGCGCGTCTGCCGGTTCCGCCACGCTCGCCGGTTGGTGGTCGCGCGCCGGCCGCGAGGCCGAGGGTGGTGCGGTGCGCCGCCAGGGACTTGAACCCCGAACCTGCCGGTTAAGAGCCGGATGCTCTGCCAATTGAGCTAGCGGCGCGTACGGGTCCACGGTCCGGGGCGACCCGGTCGGTGGACCCGAGAGGGTGAGTGAGGGGACTTGAACCCCCGACCTCCTGGACCACAACCAGGCGCTCTAACCAGGCTGAGCTACACCCACCGTGGTCGCACCCGGGTGGGTGCCCACCGAGGATACGCCACCGGCGCGCGGGGGGTCAACGCGGCGCCCCCTCCCGCCCCTCCCGCCCGTCCACCGGCCGCAGCCGCTTGTGCAGCTCGCTGACGAGCACGACGAGGGCGGCGACGAGCAGCATGCGGGCCCAGCCGGCGCCCTCGACGGGGGCGACGCGCAGCAGCGTGCGCGTCGGGGCCCAGTGGAGCGCAGCGACGTGCAGTGCGACCGATCCGAGGACCGAGCCGAGCAGCAGCCGGTTGGTGCGCGGGTCCGACGCGACGATCGAGCGGCGCACGCTGCGCGCGTTGTAGGCGTGCACCGCCATGCCGAGCACGAGCGTGGTCAGGGCCGCGCCGCGCCGCGCGTCCGGCGTGAGCCCGACGTCCCCCGCCCAGTGGAACAGCCACAGCGACCCGAGCGCCATCGTCGTCCCGATGAGCGCCGTCCGCTCCCACAGCACGCCGGACACGATCCCGTCGCGCCGCTCGCGGGGCGGACGGTCGAGCACGTCCGGCTCACCGCGCTCGAACGCGAGCGCGACGTCCTGCAGGCCGTTGGTCACGACGTTCAGCCACAGCAGCGCCGCCGGGGTGTAGGGGTTGGGCAGGCCCGTCACGGTCGCGAGCGTGAGCGCGACGATCGCGGCCGCACCCGTCGACAGCAGGAAGTAGGTGGCCTTGCGCAGGTTGTCGAACACGACCCGGCCCTGCTCGACCGCGTCGACGATCGCGGTGAAGTCGTCCTCGACGAGGATCATGTCGGCCGCCTCGCGGGCGACGTCGGTCCCGTCGCGGCCCATCGCGATGCCCAGGTCGGCGGCCTTCAGCGCCGGTGCGTCGTTCACCCCGTCGCCGGTGACGGCGACGACGGCGCCCTGCGCCTGCAGGGCACGGACGATGCGCAGCTTGTGGTCGGGGGCGACGCGGGCGAACACGTCCGTGTCGCGGACGCGCCGGGCGAGGGTCGCGTCGTCGGTGCGGGCGAGCTCGTCGCCGGTGATGGCGGCCGCGGCGTCCGTGTCGGCGATGCCGAGCTGACGGGCGATCGCCGTGGCGGTGTCGGGATGGTCGCCGGTGATCATCAGCACGCGCACGCCCGCCCGACGGCAGCGGGCGATCGCGTCCGCGACGCCGGGGCGCGGCGGGTCCTGCAGGCCCACGAGCCCGGTGAGCGTGAGGCCCGCGGGCGGTCCGGCGTCGGCGTCGGGCACGTCGTCGCGCCGGACGTGCGCGGTGGCCAGCACCCGCAGGCCGTCGGCGGCGAGGCGGCGTGCGACCGCGGAGGCGGCGGCACGGTCGAGGGGCTCGGTGGTGCCGTCGGCGGTGAGGACCGTGTCCGCGAGCGCGATGAGCCGCTCCGGGGCGCCCTTGACGTGCTGCAGCGGCCCGCCGTCGTCCACGACGACGTGCGAGCTCTGCTGCTCCGAGCGGAAGGGCACGTCCAGCAGCACGTCCGCCCGGTCACGGACGCCGTCGGGCGGGAGCCCGGCGTCGTCGGCGGCGGTCAGCAGGGCCAGCTCGGTCGGGTCGCCGACGTCGGGCAGGCGCGCGTCGTTGGTGAGCACGGCGGTGCGCAGCAGGGCGTCGAGCGCCGCGTCCGCGCCCGGGTCGGCGCCTTCGAGTTCGCGCTCCCCGGCGGCGGTCCACACGGTGGTGGCACGCATGCGGTTCTCGGTGAGGGTGCCGGTCTTGTCCGAGCCGATGACGGTCGTCGAGCCGAGCGTCTCCACCGCCGGGAGGGTCCGCACGATGACGCGGCGGCGGGCCATGCGGCGCACGCCGACGCTGAGCACGATCGTGAGCACCGCGGGGAGGTCCTCGGGCACCACCGCGACGGCCAGGGCGACGGCGACGAGCAGCAGCGTGGTCGGGTCGCCGCCGACGGCGACGCCGAGGCCGTACACCGCGACGCTGGTGGCGAGCACGATGACGGCGATGAGGTTGGCGAAGCGGGTCATCCGCCGCTGCAGCGGGGTCGGGGGCCGTTCCTGACCGCCGACGTCGGTGGCGATGCCACCCAGCACCGTCCCCGCGCCCGTCGCGACGACGGCACCCACCGCGCGTCCGGTGGTGACGGTCGTGCCGAGATGGAGGATGGAGCGCCGGTCGGCGGCGAGCCGCTCGGCGGGGACGGGGTCGGTCGACTTCGCGACCGTGTGGCTCTCCCCGGTCAGCAGCGACTCGTCGGCGCGCAGCCCCGAGGCCTCGAGCAGCCGCAGGTCCGCGGGGACGCGGTCGCCGGCGGCGAGGACGACGACGTCGCCGGGGACGAGCGTGGCCGCGTCGACGGTGGCGGCCCGACCGTCGCGGCGCACCACGGCGGTGGGGGAGGTGAGCGCCATCAGCGCCTGCACCGACCGGTCGGCGCGGCGCTCCTGGCTGAACCCGATGAGCGCGTTGAGCACGAGCACGGTGAGGATCACCGTCGAGTCCGCGTACTCGCGCAGCGCGAGGGTGGCCACCGCCGCGGCGACGAGCACGAGGATGAGCGGGCTCCGGAACTGGCGGGCCAGCAGCGTGAGCGCCCCGGCGGGTTCCGGCTCCGGCAGCCGGTTCGGACCGTGCTCGGCGAGGCGGGCGGCCGCCTCCTCCGCGGTGAGCCCCTCGGGGCCGGTGGCCAGCCGCGCGAGGGTCTCGGTGCCGTCGAGCGCGTGCCAGGCGGGGGCGTCGGCGCCGGTGCCGGTGTCGGCGGTGGCGGGCGTCGTCGGGTCGGGCGCGTCGGTCATGCGTCGTCCTCGCGGCCCCGGCGGTCGGGCCGGGCGCGGGCCGCGCCGCGGCGGCGGCGAGCGTAACGACCGACCCTCCCCAAAAGTGCTACGCTGCGTGTCACTATGCTGCGACTGACGGTGCTCGACGGCCCCCTGCCCCTGCACGAGCGGGTCGCCGCGGCCGTGCGACGCGCGATCGTCGAGGGGCGTGTCGGCCCCGGCGACCCGCTCCCCACGGCCCTGCAGGTCGCCGACGCCCTCGGCGTGCACCGCAACACGGTCCTGCGGGCCTACCGGCAGCTGCGCGACGACGGCACGATCGAGCTGCGGGCCGGCCGGGGCGCGCGCGTCCGCGCCGACGTCCCCCCCGGCGAGGTCCTGCGGGAGGAGGTCGACGCGCTGCTGCGCGCCGCCGCCCGCGTCGGGCTCGACGCCGACGCCGCCGCGGAGCTCGTCCGCACGCGCCGACCCTCCACCCCGGCCACCACCCGGACCACCACCCGCCCGAAGGACCCCACGTGACCGTCCCGCCCCCGACCCGCCCCCGCATCCCCCGTCGCGAGCTCGTCGTCCCGACCGTCGCCGTCGCCGTCGCGGTGGTCGCACCGCTGCTCGTCGCCGCACGGCTGCCCGACCCGGTCGCGATCCACTGGGGGTTCGACGGTCGACCCGACGGCAGCGGGCCGCTCGTCCTCGACGTCACCCTCCTCGCCGTCGCCACCGCCGCCGTGTCCCTGCTGCCCCTGTGGTCCGCCGCCCGTGCCGACGGACGCGCCGCCCGCCTGCTCGTCGCGCTCGCCCACGGCATGGCCGGCCTGTTCATCCTCCTCCGCCTCCGCACCCTGCAGGCCAACCTCGACGCGGCCGACTGGACGGCCGCCGGCGCGCTCACCACCTTCGACCTGCTGCTCGTCGCCGCGGCCGTCCTCCCGCTCGGGGCACTCGGCTGGTGGCTGGGCGGACGCCACCCCGCCCGGGTCCGAGCACGGCACACCGTCGCACCCGTCACGCTGCCGACCGACGGGCAGCTCGTCTGGGTCGGCACGCAGACGTGGCCGGCCGGCGGGGCCCTCGCCCTCGTGCTCGTGGTCGGCGGCGGGCTGCTCAGCGCCCTGCGCGTCGCCCCCGGGGCGCTCACCGCCGGGGCCGTGCTCGTCGTCGCCGGCCTGCTGGTGCGGCTGCTCACGAGCATCACCGTCGCCGTCGGACCCTCCGGGCTCGTCGTGCGCTTCGGCCCGCTCGGATGGCCGCGCGTCCGCGTCCCGCTCGCCGACGTCACCGCCGTCGAGGTCGAGGACGTCGAACCGATGGCGTACGGCGGCTGGGGCTACCGGGCCATGCCCGGCGTGCGCGCCGTCGTCATCCGCCGCGGCGTCGGCCTGCGGGTGCGCCGCAGCGGGCGCCCCGACCTCGTCGTCACCGTCGACGACGCCGCGGACGCCGCGGGCGTCCTCGCCGCGCACCGTGCGGCCGGCCGGGACGGCAGCGAGGAGTAGCGTGCGGGCATGACCGGGACGCTCGTCAACGTCGCCGCGGTCGTCCTCGGCGGGCTGATCGGGACCGTCCTCGGCGGCCGCGTCAGCGACCGCCTCCGCACGACCCTCACCGACGTGCTCGGGGTGTTCGTCGTCGTGCTCGGCATCGGCGACGCGCTCGGGACGTTCGGCGACGTGCTCGCCGACGCGCTGGGACGCGCCGCCGTGCTCGTCGTCCTCGGCTCGCTCCTCGTCGGCGCCGTCGCCGGCGAGCTGCTCCGCATCGAGGACCGGCTCGAACGGCTCGGCGCGTGGCTGCGCGACCGTGCCACCCGTGAGGCGGGACGGTCGCCGTCCCGTGCGCGGTTCGTCGAGGGCTTCGTCGTCACCAGCCTCGTCATCACCGTCGGGCCGCTCGCCGTGCTCGGGGCGTTCGCGGACGGGCTGTCCGGCGACTGGACGCTGCTGGCCGTCAAGTCGCTGCTCGACGGTCCCGTCGCCCTCGCGTTCGCGAGCGTGTTCGGCGTCGGCGTCGTGTTCGCGGTCCTGCCCATGTTCGCCTGGCAGGGCGGGCTGAGCGTCGCCGCGGCCACCGTCGGGTCCACCGTGTCCGAGCCGGCCGTCGCCGCGCTCAGCGCCGTCGGCGGCTTCCTCGTGATCGGCATCGGCCTGCGGCTGCTCGAGCTGCGGCAGGTGCGGGTCGCGAACCTGCTGCCCGCCCTGCTCGTCGCCCCGCTCGTGGTCGCGCTCTGGCCGTGAGCCCTGCGGTCCGGCGGCGGCCGGCGTGGCCGTGGTGGCCGCCGGCGCGGGACGTTCAGCCGGCGGCGCCCGCCCGGTGCGCGCGCAGCGCCGCGAGCGCGTCGTCCGCATGCCGGTCCATGCGCAGCTCGTCGTCGATGACGGCGAGCACCGTCAGGTCCGCGTCGAGCACGATCGTGCTGCGACGGCTGGGGACCGGCCCGATGCGCTTCGTCCCGAAGGCCCGCGCGACCGTGCCGTCCCGATCGGCGATGAGCGGGTAGTCGAAGTCGTGCTCGTCGACGAACCGCGCCTGGGTCGCGCCGTCGTCACGGCTCACACCGACGCGCGCCGCACCCAGCTCGGAGAACTCGGCGCCGAGGTCGCGGAAGTGGCACGCCTGCGCGGTGCAGCCGGCCGTGAACGCCTTCGGGTAGAAGAACACGACCAGCGGCCCGCCCGCCGCGAGACCCGACAGCGTCGTCGTGGTCCCGTCATGCGTCGTGACCGTCAGGTCCTCGATCCGGTCCCCGACCTGCGCCATGCCGCGTCCTCTCCTCAGCGTCGCACCTCGGTCCCGACGTGCCGCTCCGCCGTGCCGGCGTCGCACGCCGGGTCGGGGCCCTGCTCGGCCCCCGCGTCGGCCACCGAGGCTGCTTCCCGCACGGTTCGGAACCTGCGCCGGGCCGGACGGTTCTGCCGCCGGGGCCCGTCGTGCCCGTACGGTCGGCGCATGAGAGCCCGCCGCGCGACCACCCTGCTGCTCGGCCTCGGACTCGCCGGCGTGCTCGGCGCGTGCACCGCCGACGGACCCGGGCTCGCCGGCGGGGGCGACCCCGCCCCGCCGGCCCCGCCGGCCGCGGGTGGCGCGGTCGCGGGTGGCGTGGGGGAGGGGCCGCCGGAGACCCCCGCGGACGCAGCGGAGGACGCGGCGCCCGACGTCCGGGGCGTCGCCTGCGGCGGGCCGGCGCCTGCCCCCGTGCGGGCGGCCGGGCCTGCCGACGGACCTGCGGCGCTCGTGCCCGTCGTCGCAGCACGCGGTCCCGCGCTCGGGCTCGGCGCCGCCGCCGCCGTCTCGCTCGCCCTCCTCGGCGAGGGGGCGCCCTGCGGTGGCCGGGTCGTCGTCGCCCGGGCCGACGACCCGGCCGGACGCACCCTCGCGGCGACCGCCGCGGTGCTGCGCGACGAACCGCTGCTCGTCCTCCCCGGTGACGCCGACGGGTGGGCGCCGCTGCCGGCGGCGGCCCGCACGCTCCTCGCGCGCCGGCTCGACGCGCTGCAGGTCACCGAGGTGTCCGCCTTCGGCGGACCCCCCGAGTGGCTCGCCGCCCACGTCACACGCAGCGTCGACCTGGCCGGACCGTCCGCCGGTGCGGGCGACCCGCTCGCCGGGCTGCTCGCGCTGCTGGACGCCCCGCGCGGTGCCGGCGTCGGGGCCGACGCGCAGGTGACCGTCGTGCTGGTCGCCGCTGACGACGCCGCCGCGCAGGCCGACGCCGTCGCCCACGTCCCCGCCGGGGTCGTGCCGCTCGTCGTCGACCTCACCGGTGGTACCGGCCCCGACCTCGCCGCGCTCCGCACCGCGCTGGCCACCTTCGACCCGGCACCTCAGGTGCGGTGGGCGGCCGGCGACCCGCGGACCGCCCGTCGTCTCGCCGCCACCCTCGCCGACGCCACCCCCGACGCCACCGCCGACGCCACCGCCGGCGCCACCGCCGGCGCGGACCTCCCGGCGCGCTGGACGCCACCGACCCCGCGCGGCAGGTCCGGGGACGTGGGGGAGCTGTGGTTGGGCGACGTGCGGAGCCCCGGTGGTGCGCTCGCCGCCGCGGTCACCGCCGCCCGTCGGGGCGTGCCCGCCGTCGCCGTCGACGGTGCCGACCTGCGCGCCGGCGTCGCCCGCACCGGCCGGCTCCGCGCGCTCGCCGCGACCCTCCACCCCGACGCCCCCGTCCTCCTCGCCGGCACCGCCGCCCCCGACGCCCCCTGGCAGCTCGCCACGGTGCTCACCGGCACGCCCCTGCCCGGCGGCGGGTTCCTGCCGCTGGAGGACCGGCGCATCGTCGCGCTGTACGGCTCGCCCGGGGCGCCGACGCTGGGGATCCTCGGCGAGCAGGACGTCGACGCGACCCTCGCCCGGGCCCGCGAGTTCGCCGCCGGCTACGCCGACGCCGCCGACGGGCGCACGCCCGTGCCGGGCCTCGACCTCATCGCCACCGTCGCGTCCTCCGCGCCGGAGCCGACCGGCGACTTCAGCCGGCGCGTGCCCATCGACCGGCTCCGGCCGTTCGTCGACCGCGCACGGGAGGAGGGCGTCGCCGTCCTGCTCGACCTGCAGCCGGGACGCACCGACTTCCTCACCCAGGCGCAGGAGTACGTCGCGCTGCTGCGCGAGCCGCACGTGCACCTCGCCCTCGACCCGGAGTGGCGCATCGGCCCGTCCGAACGGCACCTGCAGCGCATCGGGTCGGTCGACGCCGCGGAGGTGCAGGCGGTCGCCGACTGGCTCGCCGACCTCGTGCGCGCCGAGCGCCTCCCCCAGAAGGTGCTGCTGCTGCACCAGTTCACCCTCGCCATGCTCCCCGACCGTGACAGCGTCGTCATCCCGCCCGAGCTCGTCGGCGTCGTCCACGTCGACGGGCAGGGGCCGCTCGCGACCAAGGAACGCACGTACGCTGTGATGACCGACGGGGCGGAGGAGCAGTGGGCGTGGGGGTGGAAGAACTTCACGCGCATCGACGTGCCGCTCGCGACCCCCGAGCGCACGCTCGACCGGACCCCCGTCCCGCTGGTCGTCACCTACCAGTGACCCGGCCGTCGTCCCGGGCGACGTCCAGGCCGTCACCCAGGACGCGGGCGCTGCCATGAGGTCGCCCCGGCTGCGCGTCACCCTCAGCGTCACCGTGCTCGGCGCGCTGCTGCTGGCCGCCGGTGCCGTCGACGCGGCCCGCACCCCGCGCCCGCCGGTGTCGCCGCCGGAGGTGGCCGTGGCCGTCGCACCGCCCGTGGCGCAGCTGCGCACCCTGCTGCGGGGGCCGACGGTGCCGGTCGCACCGCCGCCGCCCCCCGAGCAGGTCAGTGCCGTCGTCGGGGACGAGCCGCTCACCATGACGTTCGAGCGCACCGTCCGCAGCCTCGACGGGGTCGCCGCCACCACACGGACCGTCGCGGCGATGCGCGGCCTGTTCGGCAGCGTCACCGCCGACGGCACGCCACGTGACGTCGTCCCGCCGGGCATGCGCATCCCCGTGAGCGTGACCGCGATCGACCCCGCCACCTACCTCGACGTGCTCGTCGGGCCCGTCCCGCCGGACGACGCCGCGCTCGTACGCACCCTCGGTGCGGGCGAGGTGCTGCTGTCCACCCGCTCCGCCGCCCTGCGCGGCCTCGACGTCGGTGCGCGCGTCGACCTCGGGGACGCCGACGGGCTCGTCGTCGCCGGGGTCGTGTCCGACGCCGTCGCCCGCGGTGGCGAGTTCCTCGTCACCCTCGAGGACCGGGACACGGTCGGGTTCACGTTCGGAGGGCGGGAGGCGCTGCTCGTCCGGCACGCCGGCACGGCGCCGGTGCGCGCCGCGCTCGACACGAGCGCCGAGGCGGCCGAGGCGACCGAGGGCGACGGGGACACGCTGCGGGTGTGGCACGGCGGCCGCCGGGTGCCGCTCGTGCTCGACACGCTCACGCTCAAGGAGCGCTTCGGTGAGTTCGCCTTCCGGCTGGTGCTCGACCAACGTGAGATCGACGTCGACCCGGCCTACGTCGAGGCGAACATCGTCAAGGAACGCATGCCGGTCATCGGCACGGTGCGCTGCCACCGCGCCATCATGGACGACCTCCGGGCCGCCGTCGACGAGCTGATCGCCGCCGGCCACGAGGACTGGCTGTCCCCGCGCCGCTACGCCGGCTGCTTCTACCCGCGTCGGATCGGCTTCGGCCGGGAGAACCTGTCGCGGCACACCTGGGGCATCGCCATCGACCTCAACGTCGACTTCTCCCTGCCCGGCGCCGGCCCCGTCGCCCCCGACGACCTGGTCGCGATCATGGGGCGGCACGGCTTCCGCTGGGGCGGGGACTTCTCCACCCCCGACAACCACCACTTCGAGTGGGTGGGGGAGGCGGCGACGGTGCGCCCCGACCGTGCCCCCGACCCGGACGGTGGTGACACGACGGACGCCTGAGCGGCACGTGGCCCGCCGCGCGGCCCGCTGCGGCCGTCAGCCCCCGTCGGTCAGCAGGGCGGTGACGGCAGTGCGGATCGTCGCGATCAAGGCGTCGTGGTCGGGCCCGTCGGGGTCGAGGTCGTGCAGCACCAGCCCGAACGCGTACGCCTGGATGAAGGTCGCGACCGCCGCGGCGTCCAGGTCGCCGCGCACCACGCCCCGCTCCTGCGCCGCGGCGATCAGGTCCTCGAGGGCCTGGCGGAGCTCGGCGAGCGTCGCGCCGATCTGCTCGCGGGCGTCGGGCCGGCCGTGGGCGGCGGCGATGGCCGCGAGGCGGGAGAGGCGCACGTCGCGGCGGCGGTGCTCGAGGAGCGTGCGCGTGAAGGCCTCGACACCGTCGAGCAGCTCGTCGGTCGTGGTGACCCCGTCGAGGAGTCGCCGGAGCCCGCGGACGTCGGCGCGTGTCGCGCCCTCGATCCGGCGTTCCTGCGCGGCCGCGACGAGCCCGTCGCGACCGCCGAAGTGGTGGCGGATCAGCCCGAGCGCAACGTCCGCCTCGCCGGCGATGTCGACGATCCGCAGGTCGGCCTCGCTGGCCCGCTCGAGGTGCCGGACGGCCGCGCGGAGCAGCCGCTCCCGCCCGTCAGGTTCGTCCTGTGCCATGCCACGCCCCACTCCACGACCCTGGGTCCCCGCCGCTGACCGTACGCGGACTCCGCCACGGTCGGGGTGCAGGTCGCGCGCCCGGCAGGAATCGAACCTGCGACCTTGGGATTAGAAGTCCCCTGCTCTGTCCGACTGAGCTACGGGCGCGTGGGCGGAGGGCCGGCCCCGAGACTACGCGTCGGACCCCTCGAGCGTCCTCCTGATGTCCTTCATCAGGAGGACGAGATGGAGCGGATCGGTGGGGCTGCGCTCGAACTCAGGGATGAGGTGCTCGAAGAAGGAGCGGGCCGCGTCGGACTCGCAGTGAACGAGGAGTCCACGGCAGCCGATCTCCTCGCCGACCGCGGCGGTGCGGCGGACGATGTCGGCGACCAGCGCGGCGCCGAGTCCGCGTCCCTCGTGCTGCAGGTCGACACCGAGTCGTGCCAGCAGCGCAACCGGCTGGGGGTATCGGCCCGCGCCACGGCGCAGCCGTGCCGGTGCGTGGTCGACGTCGATCTGTGCCATCGTCCATGCGGAGAAGGCGACGACGTGCGAGCTCCCGGTCGGCGTGACCACGAGCACCCGCGTCGAGCTCGAAGCCATCGAACGCCGCGCATGACGGAGGAGCCACTCGGTCTGCTCGACGGAGCCGCAGGTGAAGCCTTCGAGCACGTGGTCCGCGCCGAGCAGGACGGGGGAGCGGTACCTCACTCAGCGAATGGTGACGGGCGCTCCAGCAGGCTTCGCAGACCCGGGAGGGCTCGGGCCGGGCGGGCGTTGATCGCGTCCCAGGCGGCGGCCTCCTCGCCCGCCAGGACGAAGCGGTCGCGGTCGGCGAGCACGCGCCGTGCTTCGGTCGTCAGGCTCATCTCGGCGAACTCCGTCATGGTCCGTCCAGAGGTGTCGAGCGCACGCTCGACGAGGTCGCGCACCTCCCGCGTGGTGCGGAACTCGATGCGTTCCTCGCGAGCTCGACTGACCGCCATCTCCGACCTCCCAACGCCCCTCGGGATGCTCCCGGGGGATGCTCTTCGGGGGATGCTCCTGCCACCTGTCCGGCCAGCGTACGGCCACACATGGTGGTCAGCAAGGACCGCGGCGAGCACCTAGGAGACGTCGTTCGCGAGCCCCTCGACGACCTCCCCGCCGATCGCGGTGAGTGCGGTCGGGGCGACGAGCAGCTTCACGCCGCGGCTGCCACCGCCGACGATCACCCGCTCGCACGCCATCACCCGTGCGTCGACGAGCAGCGGGATGGACGCGTCGAGCCCGAACGGGGTGACCCCACCGAGCTGCATGCCGGTGCGCTCGAGCGTGAGCTCGGCCGGTGCGAACGACAGCTTGCGCACCCCCAGGTGCCGTCGCACGGTCCGGTTCACGTCGAGGCGCGTCGTCGCGAGCACCATGCAGGCCGCGACCTGCGGCGGCTCGTCCCGCGACGCGACCAGCAGGCAGTTCGCGCTCTCGTCGAGCCGGTACCCGTAGTGCTCGCAGAACGCGGCGGTGTCGGCGAGCGCCGGGTCGATGCGGACGACCTCATGGTCGACGCCGGTCGCCGCGACGGCCGCGAGCGCGCGGGCCGCGATCGGGTCGGCGTCGGCGCCAGCGTCGGTCGTCACCCTCAGCCCCGGCGCGCCGACGCCGCGACGGCCTCGGCGACGGCCGGCGCGACCCGGTCGTTGAACACGCTCGGGATGATGTACTCGGGACGCAGCTCCTCGGGGGTGATCACCGCCGCGATGGCCCGTGCGGCGGCCACCTTCATCTCCTCGGTGATGAACCGTGCCTTCGCGTCGAACGCCCCGCGGAACACGCCGGGGAAGGCGAGCACGTTGTTGATCTGGTTCGGATAGTCGCTGCGCCCGGTCGCGACGACCGCGGCGTAGGTGTGCGCGGCCGTCGGGTCGACCTCCGGCGTCGGGTTCGCCAGCGCGAACACGACCGCTCCGGAGGCCATGCGGGCCAGCTCCGACGCGTCGAACAGGTCGGGGCCGGAGAGGCCGAGGAACACGTCGGCGCCGTCGAGCGCGTCGAGCAGCGTGCCGGTGCGCCCCTCGCGGTTGCCGTGCTCGACGAACCAGCGCTTCGACGCGTCGAGCCCGTCGCGGTCCGGTCCGAGGATGCCGTGCCGGTCCGCCGCGATGACGTCCTTGACCCCCTCGGCCATCAGCAGACGGGCGCAGGCCGTCGCCGACGCGCCGGCTCCCGACATCGCGACGGTGACGTCCCCGAGGTCCTTGCCGACGACCTTCAGCGCGTTGATGAGCGCGGCGAGGACGACGATGGCGGTGCCGTGCTGGTCGTCATGGAAGATGGGGATGTCGAGCTCGGCGCGCAGCCGCTCCTCGATCTCGAAGCAGCGCGGCGCGGAGATGTCCTCGAGGTTGATGCCGCCGAACGTCGGGGCGATCGCACGGCAGACCGCGACGATCTCGTCGACGTCCTTCGTGTCGAGGCAGATGGGGAACCCGTCGACGCCCGCGAAGTGCTTGAACAGCGCCGCCTTGCCCTCCATGACCGGCATCGCCGCCTCCGGCCCGATGTCACCGAGCCCGAGCACCGCCGTGCCGTCGGTCACGATCGCGACCGTGTTGCCCTTGATCGTCAGGGTGCGGGCGTCCTCCGGCGTGTCGTGGATCGCCATGCAGACGCGCGCGACCCCCGGCGTGTACGCCATCGACAGGTCGTCGCGGGTCTTGAGCGGCACGGTCGGGGCGACCTCCAGCTTGCCGCCGAGGTGCATGAGGAAGGTGCGGTCGCTGACCTTGTGGACCTCGACCCCGTCGACGGCACCGACGGCGTCCTGGATACGGGCCGCCTGGTCCTGGTCGCCGGCGTTGACCGAGAGGTCCAGGGTCAGGACCTCGGAGGCCGTGTCGACCATGTCGATGGCGACGACGATGCCGCCGGAGGAGCCGACGGCGGTGGTGATGCGCCCCATGGCCGTCGCGTCGGCCGCCGACATGCGCAGCCGCATGACGAAGGAGTAGGAGGCGTTGGGCGTCGCGGTCGGGACGGGGGCTTCGGTCACGGTCTGCTCCGGGAGCGGGGCCGCGCGCACCGGGACGGTCCGGTGCGCCACGGCGGATGGTGGGGGTGGGGGTGGTTCGGGGCGTGGTGCGGGGGGTGGTTCCGGGTGTGAGGGTGCGCGGGAGCGGGTGACGGGAATCGAACCCGCATCACCGGCTTGGAAGGCCGGAGCTCTGGCCATTGAGCTACACCCGCGGGCGCGGGAAGCGTAGCCGCGGGGCCCCGACGGCCCTTCGGCGCACCGTCCGGCGTCGACCCGGACGCCACTGGCGGGTAGGTTGCACGGCCGCACGTCACGGCGGCGTGTCCCGCCAGCAGGGAGCAGCAGCGCACGATGACCACGTTCCACGACCGACTGCGCATCGTCCACGAGTTCCGCGCCGACGAGCGGGACGGCATCCTCGAGGTCCTGTTCGGACGGCTCGAACGGCGCCTGTCGCACTGGCGCCCCGACCAGGTCGAGCTCGAGCTGTCGGTGAAGGAGCGGGGGACGCCCAGCCAGCGGACCGTCCTCGAGTGCTGGATCGCCGGCGTGCCGCACATGGTGGCGACGTCGACCGACAGCGACCTCGACCATGCGGTCGTCGAGGTCCGCGACGAGCTGTTCCGCCAGCTGAACCGGTACGTCACGCGCCGCGAGGGCGCCCGTCACGACTGACGGCCGCGCGCCCGCGCCGGCCGTCCTCACCGTCGGGGTGGCCGGATTCGAACCGACGACCCCCTGCTCCCAAAGCAGGTGCGCTACCAAGCTGCGCCACACCCCGGCCGGGGCAGGATAGGACCGGCCCACCCACCATCCCGTCCCCACCGGCATCCGACCGACCCGACCGAACGGCCCCACCGTGACCACCCCCGTCACCACCGACGTCGAGCGCCTCGACGACGTCAGCGTCAGGCTGAGCGTCTCGGCCGCCCCCGAACGTGTCCGTGCCGCCTTCGACCGGGCCGCCCGCGGCATCGCCAAGGACGTGAACGTGCCCGGCTTCCGCAAGGGCAAGGCCCCGCGGCGCGTCATCGAGCAGCACGTCGGCACCGCCGCGATCGCGCAGGCGGCGCTGGACGACGCCCTGCAGGAGTACTTCGTCGAGGCGCTGCGGGCGACCGACCTCGACACCGTCGCCCGCCCGCAGGTCGACGTCGAACGCTTCGACGAGGAGGAGGGCTGCGCCTTCACCGTCACCGTCGAGGTGCGCCCGGAGGTGACGCTCGCCGACCACCGCGGCATCAGCGTCACCCACCCCGAGTGGACGGTCCCCGACGCCGACGTCGACGCGCAGCTCGAGCAGCTGCGCGAGCAGTTCGCGGAGGTCGAGGTCGTCGACCGTCCGGCCGCGGCCGGTGACCTGATCACCCTCGACCTGCGGCTCAGCGTCGACGGGGTCGAGGTCGAGTCGGCCGCCGTGGAGGGGGCGCTGTACGAGGTCGGTTCCGGAGGCGTCACCCCCGAGCTGGACCGTCGCGCGCTCGGCGCGAGCGCCGGTGACGTGCTCGAGTACGAGGACGACCTGCCGGAGGACTACCCGGAGCACGGCGGCGCGACCGCGGCGTTCACCGTCACCGTGACCGACGTGCGCGAGAAGCGCCTGCCGGAGCTCGACGACGACTTCGCCGACACCGCCGGCGGCTTCGACTCGATCGACGAGCTGCGGGCTGACATCACCGACTCGCTGCTGCGCCGCCGGCTCACCGAGCGCCGGCACGAGCTGCGCGGGCTCGTCACGGAGGCGTACGTCGCGCTGCACGACGTGCCGGTCCCCCCGACGATGCTGTCGGAGGCGGTCGCCGAGCGCATCGAGCGGCTGTCGCAGGAGGCGTCGCAGTTCGGCGGCACGCTCGACGAGCTCCTGCAGCTGGAGGGCACCTCGCGGGAGGACTACGAGGCCCGCCTGACCGAGCAGATGACGTCGATGCTGCGCGCCCAGCTCGTGCTCGACGCGCTCGCCCGCGAGCTCGAGCTGACCGTGCAGGCGGCCGACCTCGACCGGGAGTTCGCACGCCTCGCCGCCGAGCACCGCACCGAGCCGCAGCGCATCGCCCAGCTCGTCCAGGAGCAGGGCACGCTGCCGGCGCTGGTGGGCGACGTGCTGCGCCGCCGGGCCATCGACGCGGTCCTGGAGGCCGCCGAGGTCACCGGCGGCCCCGACGAGGAGCTGCTGCGGCGCCTCGGGCTGGTCGAGGCCGACCCCGAGCCCGACGCCGACGCCGAGGCCGAGCTGGAGCCCGCGCCCGACGCGGAGCCCGACGCCGAGCCTGACGCGACGGAGGACTGAGCCCTCCGGACCTGCGTCGCAGCGGCACAGGCCGGGGGCCCGGCGCCGACGCACCGCTACCCTCGCCGGCCGACGCCCGGCCGGACGTGCCGTGAACGGAGCCGACGTGAACACCTCCCCCCGCGACCAGCGCGACGTGGTGGACGTCCCACGCGCCAACTACTACGTGCCGACGGTCATCGAGCAGACCAACCGGGGCGAGCGCGCGTTCGACATCTACTCGCGCCTCCTCCAGCAGCGGATCGTGTTCCTCGGCACGCCCGTCACCGACGACGTCGCGAACGTCGTGATGGCCCAGCTGCTCCACCTCGAGTCGGAGGACCCCGACAAGGACATCGCGATCTACATCAACTCGCCCGGCGGGTCGATCACCGCACTGTTCGCCATCTACGACACGATGGAGTTCATCAAGTGCGACGTGCAGACGATCTGCATGGGGCAGGCGGCGTCCGCGGCCGCGGTGCTGCTCGCCGCCGGCACGAAGGGCAAGCGGCTGGCGCTGCCGAACTCCCGCGTCCTGCTCCACCAGCCGTCCGGCGGGGCCGAGGGGCAGTCGGTCGACATCGAGATCCAGGCGAACGAGATCCTGCGCATGCGCGACATGCTCGACGGCATCCTCGCGGAGAAGACCGGGCAGTCCGTGGAGCGCATCCGCAAGGACACCGACCGCGACTTCATCCTCTCCGCGCAGGACGCGCTCGACTACGGCCTCATCGACGCGATCGTCACCAGCCGCAAGGCCGCGCCCGCCGCGATCGCCGCCGTCTCCTGACGCCGCCGGCCCGTCGACGACCGGCGGGCACCGTCCGTCCACAGGACGTGATGGGCTGACGGCCCCAGGGCCACTGCGCCGTTACCCTCGCGCGGAGCGCACGGGCGTGGCCCGTCGCCGGCGGACGAGGGGACCATGGCGAAGTTCAGCGAGGCGGACGCCCTGCTGAAGTGCTCCTTCTGCGGGAAGTCGCAGAAGCAGGTCAAGAAGCTCATCGCCGGTCCCGGCGTGTACATCTGCGACGAGTGCATCGAGCTGTGCAACGAGATCATCGAGGAGGAGCTCGGCGAGAGCACCGTGCCCGTGCTCACCGAGCTGCCGAAGCCGCGGGAGATCGCCGCGTTCCTCGACGAGTACGTCATCGGGCAGGACGCGACGAAGCGCGCCCTCGCCGTCGCCGTCTACAACCACTACAAGCGCATCCGCGCGGCGGGCACGTCGGAGACGGCGCTGAGTGGACCGGCCGACGAGGACGACGTCGAGCTCGCGAAGTCCAACATCCTGCTCCTCGGCCCGACCGGCTCCGGCAAGACGCTGCTCGCGCAGACGCTCGCGCGGATGCTCAACGTCCCGTTCGCCATCGCGGACGCGACGGCGCTGACGGAGGCCGGCTACGTCGGTGAGGACGTCGAGAACATCCTCCTCAAGATCATCCAGGCGGCCGACTTCGACGTGCAGCGGGCCGAGACCGGCATCATCTACATCGACGAGGTCGACAAGATCGCCCGCAAGTCCGACAACCCGTCGATCACACGGGACGTGTCGGGGGAGGGGGTCCAGCAGGCCCTGCTGAAGATCCTCGAGGGCACCGTCGCCTCCGTGCCGCCGCAGGGCGGGCGGAAGCACCCCCACCAGGAGTTCCTGCAGATCGACACGACGAACATCCTGTTCATCTGCGGTGGGGCGTTCGCCGGCCTGGAGGAGCTCGTCGAGCAGCGCCACGGCCGGCAGGGCGTCGGCTTCGGTGCGGACGTGCGGGCGGCCCGCGACAAGGACCTCGGTGACCTGCTGACCGACGTGCTGCCCGAGGACCTGGTCCGCTTCGGCCTCATCCCCGAGTTCGTCGGCCGCCTGCCCGTCGTCGCCTCCGTCGAGCCGCTGTCGCGCGAGGCGCTCGTCGACATCCTCACCACGCCCCGCAACGCGCTCGTGAAGCAGTACCAGCGCATCTTCGCGCTCGACGGGGTCGAGCTCGAGTTCACCCCCGATGCGCTCGAGGCGGTCGCCGACCTGGCGATGCTGCGCCAGACCGGTGCGCGGGGGCTGCGAGCGATCCTCGAGGAGGTCCTCCTCAGCACCATGTACGACCTGCCGTCGCGCGAGGACGTCGGTCGCTGCGTCATCGACGCCGCGACGGTGCGGGAGCAGGCCAACCCGACCCTCGTGCCGCACGGCCAGGTGCGGTCGCTGCCGCGCGAACGCTCCGCCTGACCGACCCCGCGTCGCCGACCGGCCCCGTCCCGCGCGGTCGGCCGTCGCCGCGGACGGGCCCGCAGGGCCCCGTAGCGACCGTTGTGGGCCGTCGCAGGAATTTGAGCGGTCGTTCCAGCCCATCGGGGCGTTCGGCGCCTAGACTCCTGAGCGTGCGAACGTTGTGCACACCCCCACACCCTGCGGCGTCGATCCGGCGTGCGTCGGGGCGACGAACGTCCCGCGGACCGCACCCTGCGATCCACGGGATCACTCACGCCACCGTGACGTACGCGGCGGCCCGACCCAACCGAGGCGCCGATCGCGGCGCCCCAGCACGGGAGAGGTACGAATGACGGACATCGCATCGCTCGGACTGAGCGCGAACGAGGTCATGGTCGTCGGCGGGTTCTTCTCGCTGACGTTCGCCGTGTTCCTCGGCAGCGCCATCTTCTTCTTCATCAGCCGCATGGACGTATCGCCTGCCTACCGCATGGCGGTCACCATCTCCGGCGTCATCGTCACGATCGCCGGCTACCACTACTTCCGCATCATGCAGTCCTTCGACAAGGCCGTCACCGAGGGTGCCGGCTTCAACGAGGCCTACCGGTACGTGGACTGGGTCGTCACCGTCCCGCTGCTCCTCACCGAGCTCGTCCTCGTCCTGTCGATCGCCCCGGAGCGTCGGCGCGCCCTGCTGAACAAGCTCGTGCCCTACTCGTTCCTGATGATCGTGCTCGGCTACCCGGGCGAGATCTCCGGCGACGCGACCACCCAGTGGATCTTCTGGGCCCTGTCGATGGTCTTCTTCGTCCTGATCCTCGCGACGCTGTTCGGTGAGCTGACCCGACAGATCGCCGCGGAGAACCCGGCCGTGCAGGGCACCCTCAAGTCCCTGCGCACCGTCCTGCTCGTCACCTGGAGCTTCTACCCGATCGCGTACCTCGCGCCGGTGCTCCTCGACGACGCGGGCCTCGCGTTCGTCATCGTCAACGTCGGCTACGCCATCGCCGACATCACGGCGAAGGCGGGCTACGGCCTCATGATCCACCACGTCGCCAAGGTCAAGACGGAGCACAGCATCGCCGCCTGACCGGCACCGCACCGCACGGAGGGGGCGCTTCGGCGCCCCCTCCGTCGTGTTCCGGCCGGCAGGAGTCGGCCGCTGTCCACACGGGCCGAACGCCCCTGGGTGCGGGCCGCCCCCCACCTAGGCTCCAAGGGTCGCGGTGGACGAGGTGGTCGTGGACGAGGACGCGCTCCAGGAGCGGCTCGCCGTCTGGCGGCGCGCCGGCGTGCTCACCGCCGCCGACGTCGACCGCATCCGCGCCTTCGAGGCCGGCACCACCGCACCACCGCCGCCCCCGCGTCCGGCCGACGCGGACCGCCGTGGACGCCTCGCCGAGGTCGTCGGCTACGTCGGTGCGGCCTTCACCCTCGGGGCGATCGGCCTGCTCCTCGCCGAGACGTGGCCGGACCTGTCCGTGTGGGCCCGGGTCGCCCTCGCCGGGCTGCTCACCCTGACGGCGCTCGCCGCGGGCGGCCTGCTGCGCGGGCGCCGCGGACCCGCCGTCGGCCGGCTCGTCGGCGTGCTGTGGACGGTCGGCGTCGTCGGCGTCGCCTGGACCGCCGGCATCGTCGCCGCGGACGTCCTCGCCGTACCCCTGCGCTGGATGGTGCCGACGGTCGCGGGCAGCGCCGCCGTCGTCGCCGCGGTGCTGCTGGCCGTCGGTCGGCACGTGCCCGTCCAGCTCGCCACGTTCGTCGCCCTCGGCGGCGCCGTCGCCGGCACGCTGTTCGCGCTCGCCCCGCTCGAGCCGGGTGCGCTGGCCGTGGGCACGCTCGTCACCGGCGGCAGCGCCGCGTGGGGGCTGGCCGGCGCCGGCGGCTGGCTCGGGCCGCGCCGCAGCGCCGAGACCGTCGGCGCGGCGTTCATGCTGATCGGCACGCTCGTGCTCACCGGCACCGGCTGGCCGCGCTCCGCGCTCGCCCTCGGGGTGCTCCTCGCACTCGTCGTCGTCGGCCTGTCCGTGCCCGGGTCCCGCATCCACCTGCTGTACGTCGGCGCGGTCGGCCTGTTCGTCACCGTCCCCCAGCTGGTGTTCGCGCTGTTCTCCGACACCCTCGGCGCCCCGGCGACGCTGCTCACCGTCGGCCTGCTCCTCATCCTCATGGCCGTCGCCGTCGGGCGGCTCCGCCGTGCCCAGGAGGCCCCCCATGGCTGACGTGCGACCGGCGCCGGCACCGTCGGACCCCACCGCCCGCGACCGCCCCGTCCGGGCGCTGCTCGCCGTCGCCGCCGCGGTCGCCGTGGTCACCCTCGGGCTGGTCCTGCGCTTCGGCCTCGTCCCCCCGCCGGAGCTCGACGCCGTCGACGCGACGACGCGTCCGACCCGGTCGCTGGCGCTGCTGAGCTTCCGGGAGGCCGCCGACGGCCGGTGCCTCGACGTCGTCGCACCCGACGGGAGCGTCCGCGAGGTCCGCTGCGGCCTCGACGGGACGACGCTCGCCGGCTGGGACGAGCGCGGGGTCCTCCTGCTCCGCTTCGGCCCCACCGGCACACGGCTGACGGCGGTCGACCCCGCTGACGGCACCACGCGCGAGCTCCCCGACGTCGACGCCGGCACGCTGCCCGACGGGCGGGGCTGGGTCGACAGCGAGCGGGACGGCGCGACCCTCATCGTCCGCGACGCCGACGGCACGGTCCTGTGGCGGGTCGACGCGCCCGACAACTACCGGGTCACCGCCGTCGCGACCGACCCCGCGTCGGGCACCGTCGCCCTGCTCGACGCCGCCGGTCGGGTGCTCGTCCTGCCCGCCGGCGCGTCCGCGCCGTCCGTGTGGGTCGCCGACGTCGACAACGACGTCGCAGAGCTCGTCTGGGAGGGGACGCCGGTCGCCGGCGACTAACCTCGCGCGACCGTCCGCCCCCGGGGAGCCGCCGTGTCCGACGCCAGCCAGCCGCTGCCGAAGGCGTACGACCCCGAGGCCGTCGAGGCCGACCTGTACGCCGACTGGGAGGCCGCGGGGCTGTTCCACGCCGAGCCCGACGACCCCGGCGAACCGTTCAGCATCGTCATCCCCCCGCCGAACGTCACCGGCTCGCTGCACGTCGGTCACGCGCTCGACAACACCATCCAGGACGTCATCATCCGGCGCGAGCGCATGCGCGGACGCAACGCCGTGTGGATCCCCGGCACCGACCACGCGGGCATCGCGACCCAGATGGTCGTCGAGAAGCAGCTCGCGGCCGAGGGGCGCACCCGTCACGACCTCGGGCGCGAGGCGTTCCTCGAGCGGGTCTGGGCGTGGCGGGAGGAGTCCGGTGGGACGATCCTGCGGCAGCTCCGCGTCCTCGGGTGCAGCCCCGACTGGGCACGTGAGGCGTTCACGTTCGACGAGCCGCGCAACGCCGCGGTCACCAAGGTGTTCATCGACTGGTACGCGCAGGGCCTGATCTACCGCGGGACCCGCCTGATCAACTGGGACCCGGAGCTGCGGACGGCGCTGAGCGACATCGAGGTCGAGCACCGCGAGATCACCGGCGAGCTGGTGCACTTCCGCTACCCGCTCGTCGACGACGCCGACCGCGGCATCGTCGTCGCGACCACCCGGGTCGAGACGATGCTCGGCGACACCGCCATCGCCGTGCACCCCGACGACGAGCGTTACCGCGACCTCGTCGGCCGCAGCGTGCGCCACCCGTTCGACGGGCGTGAGATCCCCATCATCGCCGACGACTACGTCGACCCGGCGTTCGGCTCCGGCGCGGTCAAGATCACCCCCGCGCACGACCCCAACGACCATGCGATGGGGGAGCGGCACGGACTCGCCATGCTCGACGTGATGGACGACACCGGCGCGATGAGCGCCGCCGCCGGCCGCTTCGCGGGCCTGGACCGCTTCGCCGCCCGGACCGCCGTGAAGGACGCCCTCGACGACCTCGGCCTGCTCGTCGAGGTCAAGGAGCACGTGCATCCCGTCGGCCACTCGCAGCGCTCCGGCGTCGTCGTCGAGCCGCGCCTGAGCGACCAGTGGTTCGTCGCCGTCCGCACCCTCGCCGACCGTGCCGCCGAGGCGGTGCGCGACGGCCGGGTCACCTTCGTCCCCGAACGTTCCGCACGCTCGTTCCTCGAGTGGCTCGACGGCCTGCACGACTGGTGCATCTCGCGCCAGCTGTGGTGGGGGCACCGCATCCCCGCGTGGTACGGGCCGGACGGCGAGGTGCGCGTCCAGGTCGACGCCCCCGACGGGGACGGCTGGGTGCAGGACGAGGACGTGCTCGACACGTGGTTCTCCAGCCAGCTGTGGCCCTTCACGGTCCTCGGCTGGCCCGACGACACCCCCGAGCTCGCCCGCTGGTACCCGACCTCCACGCTCGTCACCGGGTACGACATCAACACGTTCTGGGTGTCGCGCATGCTCATGGCCGGGCTCGCCTTCACCGGCGAGGTGCCCTTCCGCGTCGTCCACAACCACGGGCTCGTGCGGGACGAGCACGGCAAGAAGATGTCGAAGTCGTTCGGGAACGTGATCGACCCGCTCGACCTCGTCGCCGCCTACGGCGCCGACGCGACCCGCTTCGCCCTGCTGCGCAACGCCGCCCCGGGCACCGACGTGCCGCTCGCCGAGGAGTGGGTCGAGGGGGCGAAGCGGTTCGTGAACAAGCTGTGGAACGCGGCCCGGTTCACGATCTCCAACCTGGACGGGCAGCGGCCCGGCGCGCTGCCGCCCGACGAGCGGCTCACCCTCGAGGACCGGTGGGTGCTGGACCGGCTCGCCGCCATGGCCGCGGAGGTCGACGCGGCGTCCGACGCCTACGACTGGCCGGTCGTCGCACGGGGGCTGTACCGGTTCGTGTGGGACGAGTTCGCCGACTGGTACCTCGAGGCCGTCAAGGAGCGGGTCTACGGCGCTGACGAGCAGGCCCGCACCGACGCGCGGGCCGTGCTCGCCCACGTGCTCGAGGTCACCCTGCGGCTCGCCGCGCCGCTGCTCCCGTTCGTGACCGAGGCCGCCTGGCGGCCGCTGACGGGCAGCACGGGCGGGGCGGCGTCGCTGATGGCCGCCGACTGGCCGACCGCCGTCGGACGGGTCGACGACGACGCGCGCGACCGCTTCGCCGTCGTGCAGGGGCTCGTGCGCGAGGTGCACCGGTTCCGGTCGCAGCTGCGCATCGCCCCGTCGGTGCGCATCGAGCTGGACGTCGTCGCCGAGGACGCCCGCGCCCGCGACGTCCTCGCCGCGCACGGCGGCCTCGTCGTCGCCCTCGCCGGCCTCGGGCGCCTCGACGTCGTCGAGCGGCTGCCGGAGGGCGACCAGCGCTCGAGCATCGTGTTCCCCGCCGGCCGCGCGAGCGTGCCCCTCGCCGGCGTCATCGACGTCGAGGCGGAGGCGGCCCGGCTCGCCGACGAACGCGACCGGGCCGTGGGGGAGGTCGCACGGCTCGAGGGCAAGCTCGCCAACGAGGGGTTCGTGACGCGCGCCCCGGCCGACGTCGTCGCGAAGGAGCGGGAGCGGCTCGCCGCGGCCCAGCGCGTCGTCGACGAGCTGACCGCACGCCTCGAGGCGTTCGGGGTCGAGGCGTGACCGTCGTCGGCACGGGGGCCTACGGGCGGGCCCTCGACGCGCTGTCGGCGCGCGGTCCGGGCCGCATGGTCCCCGACCTCGCCCGCATCACCGAGCTGGTCGGGCTGCTCGGCGACCCGCAGCACGCCTACCGGACCGTCCACGTCACCGGCACCAACGGCAAGGGCTCCACGGTCCGCGCCGTGTCCGCGCTGCTCGAGGCGGTCGGGCTGCGCACCGGCACGTACGTGTCACCCCACCTCCACGACGTCCGCGAGCGCATCCTCGTCGGGCTGCGCCCCATCACCCCGGAGGTGTTCGCCGAGGTCCACACCGAGGTCGACGGGCTCGCCCGCATGATGGACGCCCGCGCGGCGGAGCGTGACGGCGCGGCGGCGCACCCGGTGACCTTCTTCGAGCTGACGACCGCGATGGCGCTCGCCCACCTCGCCGACGAGGCCGTCGACGTCGGCGTGATCGAGGTCGGGCTCGGTGGCCGCTGGGACGCGACCAACGTCGTCGACGCCGACGTCGCCGTCATCGGCGAGGTCGACCTCGACCACTCGATGCTCGGTGACACGCCCGAGGAGGTCGCGGGGGAGAAGGTCGGCATCATCAAGCCCGGCAGCCATGTCGTCACCGCCGCGCAGACACCCGGGGTCACCGCGATCGTCGAGCGGGCCGCCGCCGCCGTCGACGCGTCCCCCGTCGTCGTCGGCCGTGACGTCACCCTCCTCGGCCGGGAGCCCGTCGCGGGCGGGCAGCGCCTGACCGTCGACGTCCGCGGTCGCCGTCTCGACGACCTGCTGCTGCCGCTGCGGGGCGCGCATCAGGCACGCAACCTGCTGCTCGCCCTCGCCGCGGTCGAGGGGCTGCTCGGCCCGTCGTTCGCCGCCGTCGACGACGACGTCATCCGTGAGGGCGTCGCGGCCGTGCGCATCCCCGGTCGGCTGGAGGTCGTGCGCGAGGACCCGACCGTCGTCCTCGACGGTGCGCACAACCCGCACGCCGTCCGGGCCCTCGCCACCGCCCTGGCCGAGTCCTTCCGGTTCCGCGACGTCATCGTCGTGTTCGGCTGCCTCGTCGACAAGGACGTCGAGGGGATGCTCGCCGCCCTCGCACCCGTCGCGTCCCACGTGATCGTCACCGCCGCGCCGAGCGAGCGGGGGCTGCACCCGACGGCGCTGCGCGAGGTCGCCGCCGGCGTGTTCGGGCCGCGCGGCGTGCACGTCGAGGTCGCCGACGGCGTCGCCGAGGCCGTCGACCTCGCCACGAGCATCACCGGTGCGGCCGACGCGGTGCTCGTCACCGGCTCGATGACCGTCGTCGGCGCGGCGCGCGAGCACCTCGCGCCGACCGAGGTGATGCGCGCCGACGGGCCGGACGCCGGCATGCGCACGCTGCTCGTCGGTGTGGACGGTGAGGGTGCCGTCGAGGGCGGTGAGGACCCGGACGCCGCTCGCTAGCATCCGCGCCCGACCTGCACCGTCCGGACCCGGACGGCCTGACCGACGCGAACGGACGGAGCTCCGGTGGCACACGAGTCGACCCTGGTCCTGATCAAGCCCGACGGCGTCGCCCGCGGCCTCGTCGGTGAGGTCGTCGGACGCATCGAACGCAAGGGCTTCCGCATCGAGCGCATGGAGCTGCGCACCCTCGACCGTGCGACGGCGGAGCAGCACTACGCGGAGCACACCGAGCGGCCGTTCTTCGGCGAGCTCGTCGACTTCATCACGTCGGGCCCGCTCGTCGCGATGCGGGTCAGCGGTGAGGGCGCGATCGCCGGGATGCGCACGCTGATGGGGGCGACCGACCCGCTGGCCGCCGCACCCGGCACGATCCGCGGCGACCTCGCCACGCTCATCGGCGAGAACATCGTGCACGGCTCCGACGGTGCCGACAGCGCCACCCGCGAGCTCGGCATCTTCTTCCCCGCCTGACCGACCCGCCCGACCGACCCGCCCGACGGGCTCGGCCGACAGGACGTGGGCCGCTGCGGCCCGCGTGGTCGTCCACAGCCCGGCGACGGCCGTCGCGTCGCGGACGGCGCCGGGGCAGGCTGGCGGTCGCGGGCAGCACGACGCTCCCGCCGACCGGGAGCCGACATGTCCGCGACGACGTCCACACCGCCCGCGACGACGCGCCCGGGGTCGCCCCCCGCCGGCCGGGCGCGCACCGGCCGGCACGTCTGCGACCGCTGCCGGCGTGAGGTGGTCCTGCCCGGCGTCGACGGGGTCCGGCTCGGCGACCCCGAGCAGGTCGCCACCGAGGTCGTCCCCCTCATCGGCGGTGCGGACCGGGAGCACTGCCTCGCCGTCCACCTCGACACGAAGCACCGGGTGCTGCGCACGCTCACCGTCAGCGTCGGCTCGCTCGACCACACGTTCATGACCCCCCACGGGATCTTCCGCGACGCCCTGCTCGCCAACGCGGCAGCGGTCATCCTCGCCCACAACCACCCCTCGGGCGACCCCGAGCCGTCCCGAGACGACGAGCGGGTGACCCGGCGGCTCGTCGATGCGGGGCGGCTGCTCGGCGTGGAGGTCCTCGACCACCTCGTCATCGGCGGGGGCGGCTGGGTCAGCCTCGCGCGCCGCGGCGTCGTCTGAGCCCCGTGGCCGGCCGGACGGTGACCGCCGGCGGGGGGCGGGGAGGCGGCTGCTAGCCTGCCGCCCTCCAGGCGCGGGTCGGGGCCTCTCGCCGCCGCGAGCCGCCGTCGGGAACCCGGCCCGGGATCCGTCGGGCCCTCGGACGACTCGACAGGACCTCGGGTGGCATCCACGCTCAGCTCGCTGCAGTTCCTCGGCCGTGACATGGCCGTCGACCTCGGCACGGCCAACACGCTCGTGTACGTGCGCGGTCGCGGCATCGTCCTCGACGAGCCGTCGGTCGTCGCCAAGAACATGCACACCGGGGCGATCCTCGCCGTCGGCGCCGAGGCGAAGCGCATGATCGGCCGCACGCCGACGCACATCCAGGCGGTCCGGCCGCTGCGCGACGGGGTCATCTCCGAGTTCGAGGACACCGCGCAGATGCTGCGCTACTTCATCCAGGCCGTGCACCGCCGCATGTTCCTCGCCAAGCCGCGCGTCGTCGTGTGCGTGCCCTCCGGCATCACCGGTGTCGAGCAGCGCGCCGTCGAGGAGGCGGCGATCCAGGCCGGTGCCCGCTCCGCGTACATCATCGAGGAGCCGATGGCCGCCGCGATCGGCTCCGGCATGCCGATCCACGAGCCGACGGGGAACATGATCGTCGACATCGGTGGCGGCACGACCGAGGTCGCGGTCATCTCCCTCGGCGGCATCGTCACCTCGCAGTCGATCCGGGTCGGCGGTGACGAGCTGGACGAGGCGATCATCACCTACATCCGCAAGGAGTACTCGCTGATGCTCGGCGAGCGCACCGCCGAGCAGATCAAGCTCAGCGTCGGCTCCGCCTTCCGCCAGGCGGAGGAGCCCGACGCCGAGATCCGGGGACGCGACCAGATCTCCGGGCTGCCCAAGACCATCGTCGTCAGCGCCGAGGAGGTCCGTCGCGCGCTGAAGGAGCCCGTCGACGCCATCGTCGAGGCGGTCAAGGGCACGCTCGACCGCACCCCGCCCGAGCTCGCCGCCGACATCATGGACCGCGGCATCGTCCTCACCGGCGGCGGTGGCCTGCTGTCCGGGCTCGACGAGCGCCTGCGTCACGAGACGGGCATCCCCATCCACCTGGCGGAGAACCCGCTGGCCTCGGTCGTCCTCGGCTCCGGCAAGTGCCTCGAGGAGTTCGAGACCCTCAAGAAGGTGATGATCTCCTCCACGCGCCGATGAGCCGCCGGCGGGTCTGGGGGCTGTTCGTCGCCCTGGTGGTCACCGCCCTCGTCCTCATCACCTTCGACCTGCGCGGCGACGACGGTCCGACCGACGTCGGCCGTGAGGCCGCCGCCGCGGGCATGGCCCCGCTGGAACGGTCCGTCTCCCGCCTCGTGGCTCCCGTGCGACGGTTCGGCGACGCCGTCGTCGACCTGTTCGCGACCCGGTCCGAGAACCAGCGCCTGCGCGCCGAGGTCGACGAGCTGCGCACCCGCAGCCGGGCGTTCGCCGACCTCGAGCGGGAGCTCGCCGAGCTGCGCGCGCTGCTCGGCTACCGCGACGACGTCGACCTGCCGACCACCCCCGCGCGCGTCATCGCGGTCACCCCGTCGAACTTCGAGTGGACCCTCACCATCGACGCGGGGGAGCGGGACGGCGTGGAGCGGGGGATGGCCGTCGTCGCCGCGGACGGGCTCGTCGGACGGGTGCTGACCACCACCGCGTCGGCGTCGCGGGTGCTGCTCGTCGTCGACCCGAACTTCTCCGTCGCGGCACGCAGCGTGCGCACCTCCGCGCTCGGCCTGGTCGACGGGCGCGGCAGCGAGCCGCTGCGGTTCTCACCGCTCGACCCGCGGGTCGACGTCCCCCGCGACGACGCGATCGTCACCGCCACGTTCCCCGGCAGCCACATCCCCGCCGGCATCCCCGTCGGCCGGGTCGTCGCCGGGGACGTGACCGACTCGCGCCTGTCGAGCCTCTACGAGCTGCTGCCGCACGTCGACCTGACCCGGCTCGACCACGTCCTCGTCGTGCTCACCCCGCCGGCCGCCGACGTCCCCGCGTTCGAGGACGGCGACACCGTCGAGGTCCCCGGCACCGGTGCGGACGCCGGATGACGCCCCGCGACGTCGGTGTCCTCGCCGCCCTGGTGCTCACGGCGGTCCTGCTGCAGGTGACCGTCCTGCCGCTCGTCGCCGGCGGCGGGTTCGCCCCGGACCTGCTGCTCGTCCTCGTCGTCGTCCTCGTCCTCGAGCGCGGGCCCCGGACCGGCCTGCTCGTCGCCGGTGCCGGCGGGCTGCTCCTCGACCTGAGCGCGGCGCTGGTGCCCGTCGGCAGCAGCATGCTCGTGCTCGCCGCGCTCGCGTACCTGCTCGGGCTGCTGCGGCCCTACCTGGCCGAACGGGCCGACGTCACCACCGCCGCGCTCGCCGGTGCGGCCGCCGTCGTGAGCGTGCTCGGGCATGCCGCGCTCGTCGCGCTGCTCAGCACCGCGGCGACCCCAGCTGCCACGACCGTCGCCGGCACCGCCCTCGTCGTCGGGGCGTTCGCCGTGCTGCTCGCGCCGCCCGTCCTCGTCCTCGTGCGGCGGGCGCTGCCCCCGGCCGACCCGCTGACGAGCGAGGTCCGCGCGTGAGCTTCAGCGTCAACGTCCCCGAACCGCTCGACCGTTCGACGGCCCTGCGGCTCGCGTTCCTCGCGACGCTGAGCATCCTGCTGCTGGGGGCGCTGCTCGCCCGGCTGTGGTTCCTGCAGGTCCTCGCCGGCGACCGCTTCGCCGAACTCGCCGACTCCAACCGGCTGCGCACCGTCGTCTCCCAGGCGCCCCGGGGGCACATCCTCGCCGCCGACGGCAGCGAGCTCGTCACCAACCGCGCCGCCCTGGCGCTCACCGCCGACCGCCAGGCCCTCGTCGACGACGACGGGCGGCCGCGCGACGAGCGGGCGGCGCGCACCGTGCGCCGGCTCGCGACGCTGCTGGACGTCGACGAGGCGACGCTGCTGGAACGCATCGGCGACGTCCGCTACAGCCCGTTCCGGCCCGTCCCCATCGCCGTCGACGTCGACCCGGAGGCGGTGCTGACGGTGCGGCAGAACCAGGAGCTGTTCGTCGGCATCAGCGCGGAGACCATCCCCGTCCGTGACTACCCGGAGGGCGACCTCGCCGCCCACCTCGTCGGCTACCTCGGGCAGATCAGCCGGGAGGAGCTCGGCGAGCCGGCGTACGCCGACTACCGCGGTGGCGACCTCGTCGGCCGTGGGGGGCTCGAGCAGGCGTACGAGGGGGAGCTGCGGGGTCGCGGCGGGCAGGAGGTGTACGTCGTCAACCGTCGGGGCAGCGTCATCGACGTCCAGAGCCGGCGCGAGGCACGTCCGGGCCTCGACCTCGTCACCTGGCTCGACCTGGACGTGCAGCGTGCCGTCGAGTCGGCGCTCGCCGAGGGCATCGTCGCGTCCCGGGAGATCGTGCGCGACGACGGGCGCAACCTGCCCTCCACGGCCGGCTCGGCGATCGTCCTCGACGCCCGCACCGGCGGTGTCGTCGCGATGGCGTCGTACCCGTCCTACGACCCGACCGAGTTCGTCGGCGGGGTCAGCACCACCTACTGGTCGTTCGTCAACGACCCCGCGCAGGGCCAGCCGCTCAACAACCGGCCGATCGCGGGGCAGTACCCGCCGGGCTCGGTCTACAAGATCGTCACGGGCGCGGCGATGTACGAGGCCGGGCTGATCACGCCCGCCACCCGCATCGGCTGCCCCGGCAGCTACACCGTCGCCGACGTGACCTTCCGCAACTGGAACCCGGCGAACGAGGGTCCGATGGACCTCGCCACCGCGCTGAAGCGCTCCTGCGACACCTACTTCTACGACCTCGCGTACCGGCAGTGGCAGGTCGAGCAGCGCGAGGAGACCCCCGACGAGGTGCTGCAGCGCGTCTCCCGCTCGTTCGGGCTCGGCGGGCGCCTCGGCATCGACCTGCCCGGCGAGCGGGCCGGCGTCGTGCCGGGGCGCGAGTGGCGGCGCGAGTTCTGGCTGCGCTACCGCGACGGCTACTGCGAGCAGGCGGAGCGCGCCGAGCCCGGCTCGTTCGAGGCCGAGCTGCTCGGCGACCTGTGCCGCTTCGGGGGGATCTGGCGCGGTGGCGACGCGATCAACATGTCGATCGGGCAGGGGGACGTGCTCGTCACCCCGCTGCAGATGGCCGCGGCCTACCAGGCGATCGCGAACGACGGGGTGCTGCTGCGCCCCACCGTCGGTCGCGAGCTGCGCGACGTCGACGGCACGCTCGTGCGGACCATCCCCGCCGAGGAGCTCAGCCGCGTCGAGCTGACCGACCCGCAGCTGGACAGCATCCGGCGGGGGCTCGAGCGCACGGTCATGGAGCCGGGGGGCACCGCGTACGGGGCGTTCTTCGGCTTCCCGTTCGACACGGTGCCCGTCGCCGGCAAGACCGGCACCGCCGAGCGCGACCCGCGCGTGCCCTACGCCTGGTTCGCCGCCTACGCGCCGGCCGACGACCCCCGCTACGTCGTCGCCGTCAGCGTCGAGGAGGGCGGCGGCGGGTCGCAGACCGCCGCGCCGATCGCCCGCCGCATCCTCGAGCACCTGTTCGACGTCGGTGCGCCCGACGCGGGCGGGTTCGTCCCCGGACCGGAGATCCTCGACTGATGGGCGGGCGCAGGGAGGTGCACCGATGAGCAGCGTCGGACTCGGCACGGCGCGGACGCCCCGTGGCGGGCTGCGCGGCCGCATCGTCGCCGGCCTCGAGCTGCTGGCACCGCTGCGCGCCGTCGACCCGCTGGTCGTCGGCGCGACGTTCGGGCTGGTCGCCATCGGCATGGTCGCCATCTACTCGTCGAAGCTGGCGACCCTGACCGCGCAGGGGCTGCCGACGACGACGTTCCTCACGCGCCAGCTGATCGCCGGTGGCGTCGGGCTCGTCGGGCTCGTCGCCGCGACCGTGTTCGACTACCGGCGGCTGCGGGCCTTCATCCCCGTCGGCTACCTCGGCACGCTGCTGCTGCTCGCCGCGGTCCTCACCCCGCTGGGGACGAGCGTGCGCGGGTCGCAGCGCTGGATCTCGCTGCTCGGCTTCCAGGTCCAGCCGTCGGAGCTGATGAAGATCGCGCTGCTGCTCGCCCTCGCCATGCTGTTCAACGAGACCGAGGGGGTGCCCGGCCTCGGACGCACCGGCGTCGCCGTCCTGCTCGCGCTCGTCCCCCTCGGCCTCGTGTTCGCCCAGCCGGACCTGGGCACCTCGCTCGTGTACCTGTGGCTGACCGGCATCGTGCTGCTGGTCAGCGGGGTCCGGGTCCGCTACCTGCTGCTGCTCGCCGGCATCGGCGTCGCGACGTTCGTGCTCGGCCTCCGCACCGAGCTGATCCGCGACTACCAGCTGCAGCGGCTCACCGTCTTCCTCGGTGCGGACGCGCCCGACGCCGACTTCGCCGGCGCACTGTTCCAGACCCGCCAGTCGATGATCGCGATCGGGTCCGGCGGCACGTACGGCCGCGGGCTGTTCGAGGGCACGCAGACGGCGCTCGCGTACGTGCCGGACAACCACACCGACTTCATCTTCACCGTCGTGGGGGAGGAGCTCGGGTTCGTCGGTGCGGCGACCGTCATCGCGCTGTTCGCGCTGCTGCTGTGGCGCGCGGTCGCCATCGCCTCCCAGGCCGTCGACCGCGACGCGATGATCATCGCCGCCGGGGTCGCGGGCATCCTGCTGATGCAGGTGTTCGTCAACGTCGGGATGACGGTCGGCATCATGCCCGTCACCGGCCTGCCGCTCCCGTTCCTCAGCTACGGCGGCACGTCGCTCATCATCTGGATGACGATGGTCGGACTGCTGCTCAACGTCCACCAGCGGCGCCGCTGACGGGCCGCCGGGCGACCCGCGCGGGCCGTCAGCGGGCCGGTGTGGGGCCGTCCGGCGCAGGGGTGCCGCTGGTAGGCTGCCCGCGTCCGACCCGCCCCCGGCGATCCCGGCGGGTGCACCCCGGTCGGACGGCACCGGAGACCCAGCCCCGTCACCCCGCGCGACCCGCGGCGACGACGTCGGGCGGGTGCCGGATCGGAGGTCCCCGTTGCTCGGAGCCCGCACCGCCGCGCGCACCGACAGCCTGCTGCCCGACCGTGGCGACCGGTCCGCGTTCCGCGCCGGGATCGGCGCGCCCGTGCCCCCGAGCGTGCTGCCCGCCCTCGAACCGCTGCTCGACACGGTCCGCAAGCCGGCCCAGTACGTCGGTGGTGAGCACAACATGGTGGTCCGCGACTGGGCGGGCGCCGACGTGCGCTGGCTGCTGTGCTACCCGGACACCTACGAGGTCGGGCAGCCCAACCAGGGCATCCAGATCCTGTACGAGATCCTCAACGGCCGTGCCACCACCCTCGCCGAGCGCGCCTACGCCCCGTGGCTCGACCTCGAGGAGCGCATGCGCGCCGACGGCATCCCGACCTTCTCGCTCGAGCAGCACCTCCCGCTGTGGGCGTTCGACGTGTTCGCCGTCACGCTGCCCCACGAGCTCGGGCACACCAACCTGCTCAACCTGCTCGACCTCGGTGGTGTCCCGCACCGTGCGGCCGACCGCGACGCGACCGACCCGATGGTCCTCGTCGGGGGGCACGCCGCGTTCAACCCGGAGCCGCTCGCACCGTTCATCGACGCGGCGGTGATGGGGGACGGCGAGGAGGTCGTGCTCGAGATCGACGACGTCCTGCGGACCGCGAAGCGCGACGGGCTGGACCGTCCTGCGCTGCTGCGTGCCCTCGCCGACGTCGAGGGCGTGTACGTGCCGTCGCTGTACGCCCCGCGCTACACCGACGACGGTCGCCTCTCGCGCACCGTCCCCGTCGCCCCCGGCGTGCCCGCGCTCGTGCCCAAGCGCACCGTGCAGGACCTCGAGGCGTGGCCGTACCCGCAGCAGCAGATCGTCCCGATGACCGAGACCGTGCACGAGCGGTTCAGCGTCGAGATCTTCCGCGGCTGCACGCGCGGCTGCCGCTTCTGCCAGGCCGGCATGATCACCCGCCCGGTGCGCGAGCGCCGACCCGAGACCGTCCAGCGGCTCGTCGAGGAGGGCGTGGCCGACACGGGGTTCGAGGAGGTCGGCCTGCTCAGCCTCTCCAGCGCCGACCACTCCGCCATCGCGCCGATCGCCCGCTCGCTCGCCGACACCTACGAGGGGACGGTGACCTCGCTGTCGCTGCCGTCGACGCGCGTCGACGCGTTCAACGTCACGCTGTCCAACGAGCTCACCCGCAACGGGCGCCGCTCCGGGCTGACCTTCGCCCCCGAGGCGGGCAGCGAGCGCATGCGCGCCGTCATCAACAAGATGGTCAGCGAGGAGGACCTGCTGCGCACCGCCGAGGTCGCGTTCTCGCAGGGCTGGCGCCACATCAAGCTGTACTTCATGGTCGGACTGCCCACGGAGACCGACGAGGACGTCGTCGCCATCGCCGACCTCGGCATCGCCGTCTACCGCATCGCCCGCGCGCACGGGAAGGCCAACAAGGTCACGCTGTCGGTCGGCGGGTTCGTCCCCAAGCCGCACACGCCGTTCCAGTGGGCGGCGCAGGACACCCCCGAGGAGATCCGGCGCAAGCTCGCCCTCATCCGCCAGCACATCCGCACCCACGACGGCATCCGGCTGCGCACCAACGACCCGGAGGAGGGCGTCATCGAGGGCCTGCTCGCGCGCGGTGACCGCAGGGTCGCCGACGCCGTCGAGCGCGCCTGGCGGCTCGGCGCCCGCTTCGACGGCTGGCACGAGGTCCCCACCCTCGACCTGTGGCGGCGCGCGCTGGACGAGACCGGCGTGTCGCTCGCGTGGTACGCGCAGCGCGAGCGCGACGAGGACGAGGCGCTCCCGTGGGACCATCTCGACAGCGGCCTGGAGAAGGGCTGGCTGTGGGAGGACTGGCAGGAGGCCCGCACCGCCGTCCAGCTCGACGACTGCCGCTGGTCGCCCTGCTACGACTGCGGCGTGTGCCCCGGCCTCGACCTCGTCCACGACACCGGCTACCAGCCCGGGGCGCTGCTGCCCGTCGTCCCGAGCGTGCCCGCCGACCTCGGTGGCGCCGCCGACGCCGCGCTGCCCACCAGCGCCGAGCGCTACGCCGCCTCGGCCACCACGACCTCAGCACCCGGGGCGCCACGATGAGCGTGCGCTACCGGGTGCGCTGGACCAAGGAGGGGCGGACCCGCTTCGTGTCCGCCCGGGACCAGTCGTCGATCTGGGAGCGCGCCCTCCGGCGCGCCGACCTGCCGATCGCCTACTCGGAGGGGTTCACCCCCCACGCCCGCGTCTCGTTCCCCGACGCGCTCCCCGTCGGCGTCGCCTCCACGGGCGAGTACGCCGAGCTCACCTTCGCGGCACCGATCCGTGCCGATGATGCACTCGCACGGCTGTCCACGGCCCTCCCCGAGGGCATGGACATCCTGACCTACGCCGAAGTCCCCGCAGGCGCGCCGAAGCTCGCGAGCCTGCTCCGCGCGACCCTCTGGGAGCTCGTGTGGCCGCCGGTCGACGCGACCGCGCTCACGACGCTCCTCGAGCAGCGCTGCGACACCCTGCTCGCCGCGACGTCCCACGAGGTCGTCCGGCACCGTCCCGACGGTGACCGGACCCTCGACGTGCGTCCGGCGGTGGTGTCGCTCGCGGTCGCCACGGGCCCGACCCCCGACGGGTCCGGTGCCCGCACCACACTCCGTGCGGTGCTCCGCAACGACGCTCCGACCATCCGTCCGTCCGACCTCCTCGCCGCCGTCGGCGACGGGGACGTCGCCCCGCCAGCGCTCGTCCGCAGGGTCGCCCAGGGCGTCCCGTCCGACGACGGGCTCACCGAGGCGATCGACGGGACGGTCATGACGGTCCGGTCCGACGTCGTCGCGGAGGCCGCCTGACCTCCAGCGAGCCGACCATGTCCGACACCGAACCCACCACCGCCGACGTGACACCGTCGAGGACGCCGCGCAGCCCGAAGAAGGCGGCGACGAAGAAGGCCACCGCCGAGAAGGCGGCGACCAAGAGGACGGCCACGAAGAAGGCCGCCACGAAGAAGGCCACCGCCGAGAAGGCGGCGACCAAGAAGGCCGCGACCAAGAAGGCCGCCGCGAAGAAGACGGCGACGAAGAAGACGGCGACGAAGAAGGCCGCGACCAAGAAGACGGCGGCGAAGAAGGCGGCGACGAAGAAGGCCGCCACGACCGCGTCGGACCCCGCCGTCGACCCGTCGGCCTCCCCGAGCGCCGGCGCGGACGCGGGGGAGGGGGCCGCCGACGGCCGCACCCGTACCCGGACCCGCTCACGGGCCCGCCGCGGCGCGGGCGGGGACGCCGCGACGACCGCGAGCGGCGCCGAGGGCGCCGATGCGCCGTCCACGGCGGACCCCGCGGCGCACACCGACGGCGCGGGCGACGGGGAGGACGGTGGCGGCCGACGCCGCCGCCGACGCGGCGGACGTGGCGGTCGCGGCCGCCGGGGCCGCGGGGGCGCGTCGGAGCCCTCCGAGGGCGCCGCCGACGCGGGGGACGGCGCGGACGGCGACGGCACCGCCGCGGGGGACGGCGCCGAGGGATCGGAGCGGTCCGACGGACGCCGCCGGTCCTCGAAGGCCCAGAAGGGTCGGACCACGCAGAAGAAGAAGGCGCAGAAGGGCCGGCAGCGCGGCGGTGCGGACGGTGACGAGCGTCTGCCCCGCGGCGGCACCCGCATGGCCGCCAAGCAGGCGCGCCGCAGCGGCGGACAGGGCGCGACGCGCGGCGGACAGCGCCGCCAGGCCCGGCCCGGCGGCGTCACCGAGGAGGAGCGTCGCGCCATCCTCGCCGGCCCGCCACGCACGATGCTCGTGACCGCCCGGCCCGAACGCACCCAGATCGCGGTGATGGAGGACCGCACGCTCGTCGAGCACTACGTGACCCGCGACGAGGACGTCACCTTCGTCGGCAACATCTACATGGGACGCGTGCAGAACGTCCTGCCCGGCATGGAGGCCGCCTTCATCGACATCGGCAAGGGCCGCAACGGCGTCCTCTACGCCGGCGAGGTGCTCTACGACGAGCACGACGTCGAGGAGGAGTCGGACCAGCGGATCGAGAACGCCCTCAAGCCCGGCCAGAAGGTCCTCGTGCAGGTCACCAAGGACCCGATGGGGACGAAGGGTCCGCGGCTCACGATGCACCTGTCGCTCGCCGGCCGCTACGTCGTGCTCGCCCCCGACTCCGACCTGTTCGGCATCTCCCGCAAGCTCACCGATGCGGAGCGTGACCGCCTGCGACGCATCGTCAAGGCGGCGAAGCCCGACGGTCACGGCGTGATCGTCCGCACCGCCGCGGAGGGCGCGACCGAGGAGGCGCTGACCGCGGACGTCGAGCGGCTCGTCGAGCGCTGGGGCAGGGTCGAGGAGGCGGCGGGTCGAGCGAAGCCGCTGGAGGCCGTGTACGAGGAGCCGAAGCTCGTCGTCAAGGTCATCCGCGACATCTTCGGCGGCGACTTCGTCCGCTGCATCGTCGACGACGAGACGCTGTTCGACCAGGTCCGCGACTACCTCGCGTCGGTCGCGCCGGAGCTCGTCGACCTCGTCGAGCTGTACGGCGCCCCGACCGACGACGAGCGGTCCCAGGCGGTCGGTGCGCCCGCACGGACCGCAGCGGACGGTGCCGAGGCCGGCACCGACACCGCCGCGGAGGAGGCCACCCCGGCGAAGCGCCGCGAGGACCTGCCGGACCTGTTCACGGCCTACGACGTGACCGACCAGCTCCGCCAGGCGATGCACCGCAAGGTGTGGCTCCCCAGCGGCGGCTACCTCATCATCGAGTCGACCGAGGCGATGAAGGTCATCGACGTCAACACCGGCCGGTTCACCGGCGGCAGCGACTCCAACCTCGAGGAGATCGTCCTGAAGACGAACCTCGAGGCCGCCGACGAGATCGTCCGGCAGCTCCGGCTGCGCGACATGGGCGGCATGATCATCATCGACTTCATCGACATGCTCCTGCGCAGCAACCAGGAGCAGGTCGTCCGCCGGCTCAAGCGCGAGCTGCTGCGGGACCGCACGAAGACGCGCGTCTCGGACGTGTCCCGCCTGGGGCTGGTGCAGATGACCCGCAAGAACGTCAGCCAGGGGCTGGTGGAGTCGTTCAGCGTCCGCTGCGAGGCCTGCGAGGGCCACGGCTTCGTCACGACCCTGTGAGGCACGCCCGGCGCCGACCGGTGAGGAGGGACCGATGAGCGATCCGCACGCGCACGACGACCTCGCGGCCGTCGACCGCGCCGTCGCCGACCTGCGGGCGGCCGCCCCGTCGTGGGTGGCGCTCGGCGTCGACGAGCGCATCGCGCTGCTCGAGGAGCTCGCCCGCAGCGTCGTCGACGCCGCCGACGGCTGGACGACCGCGGCGGCGCAGGCGAAGGGCATCCGCCGCGACAGCCCCGCCATGGCGGAGGACTGGGGGTCGGGGGTCGTGGCGACCCTGCGCAACCTCACCCTCCTCGCCGCGACGCTGCGGGACGTGCGCGACACCGGCAGGCCCGCGCCCCCGGCGATCCGCATCGACGAGGCCGGCCGGACCGTCGTCGACGTGTTCCCCACCGAGCCGGCCGACCGGCTGCTGCTGCCCGGCTTCACCGCGGAGGTGCGGCTCACCGAGGGCGTCACCCCCGACGAGGCGCGCGAGCGGATGGGCCGCATCTACCACGCGGACCACCGCAGCGACCCGGCCGTCGCGCTCGTCCTCGGCGCGGGCAACGTCTCGTCCATCGGTCCGATGGACGCGCTCACCCAGCTGTTCGCCGAGGACCGGGTGGTGCTGCTCAAGCTCAACCCGGTGAACGACTACCTCGCCCCGCACCTCGAGGTGGCGCTGCGCCCGCTGATCCGCGGCGGCTGGCTGCGGATCGTCACCGGCGGCGCCGACGTCGGCCGTGCGTGCGCGGAGCACCCGGACGTCGACGTCGTCCACCTGACCGGCTCGGACCGCACCTACGAGGCGATCGTGTTCGGGACGGACGCCGACGCCGCCGAGCGGAAGCGCACCGGCAGCCCGCGGCTGACGAAGCCGGTGACCGCCGAGCTCGGCAACGTCACCCCCGTCATCGTCGTGCCCGGTCCGTGGACGCCACGCGAGCTCGCCTACCAGGGCGACAACCTCGCCTCGATGCTCGTGCAGAACGCCGGGTTCAACTGCATCGCCGCCCGTGTGATCGTCCAGCACGCCGCGTGGTCGCGCCGGGAGGCGCTCAACGACGCGGTGCGCGACTCGCTGCGACGGGCGGAGCCGCGTGCGGCCTACTACCCGGGGGCACGGGAGCGCTGGGAGCGGTTCACCGCCGCCCACCCGGAGGCCGAATGGTTCGGCAGCGACGAGGACGGGGACGTGCCGTTCACGTTCATCCCCGACCTCGACCCGGCGCAGCACGACGACATCGCGTTCACGACCGAGGCGTTCTGCGCCGTGTTCGGCGAGGTCCCCCTCGACGCCCCCCGGTCCGTGCCGGCGTTCCTCGAGCAGGCCGTCGACCTGTGCAACGAGCAGCTGTGGGGCACGCTGTCCGCGTCGCTGCTCGTGCACCCGCGCACCATGGCCGACCCCGAGTCGCGGGCCGCCGTCGAGCGGGCCATCGACCGGCTCCACTACGGCTCGGTCGTGGTCAACCACTGGTCCGCCGCGCCGTACGCGATGGTCAGCCCCCCGTGGGGGGCGGCGCCCGGCGCGACGCCCGACGACATCCAGTCCGGCGTCGGCGTCGTCCACAACACCTACCTGCTCGAGGACGTCGACAAGACGGTCGTGCGGGGGCCGTTCCACCCGCCGCTGCGCCCACCGTGGT
The DNA here is from genome assembly GCA_913060655.1 of uncultured Nitriliruptoraceae bacterium. GTDB lineage: Bacteria > Actinomycetota > Nitriliruptoria > Nitriliruptorales > Nitriliruptoraceae > CSBr16-57R1. Next base: position 110,861 of record CAJXTG010000001.1, read on the forward strand.
TCCACACCCACCGGACGCTGAACCGGCTCCTGCCGCGCGTGGCACCGCTCCTGGCCGCCCGCCGGGGCTGAGGGCGGACGGGCCGACCCGCCCGTGCCGCCGGTTGACCCTCCCGCGTCGCCGCCGGTACCCTCACGTCCGCTCCGGCCGTCCGCTGGCCACCGTCGCAGGTCCGCCTGCCGCAGGTCGCGCCGTGCGAGGAGCGTCCGCCCCACCACGCGGCCGAGCCGCGCCCGCCGCGCCCTGAGCGCACGGACCCAGGAGTCGTCGTGTACGCCGTGATCGCCACCGGGGGCAAGCAGCTCCGCGTCCAGGAGGGCCAGGAGGTCCGCGTCGAGCTGCTCGAGGGCCAGGTCGGCGACCGGGTCGACCTCCGCCCCGTCCTCGTCGTCGGCGACGACGGTGCGGTCGCGACCGGCGACGAGCTCGCCGGCCGCAACGTCGCCGGCACCATCACCGGCCACGACCTCGCCCCGCGGGTGCGCGTGTTCACCTACAAGAACAAGTCGCGCCAGCGCAAGCGCCGCGGGCACCGTCAGGCGCACACCACCGTCCGCATCGACAGCATCTGAGCGACCGTGTCCGGGTGGATCCCGCCCGGACCCCAGGAGGTTCGACCATGGCGCACAAGAAGGGTGGCGGTTCGTCCAGCAACGGGCGCGACTCCAACGCGAAGCGGCTCGGGGTGAAGAAGTACGCCGGCGAGTCGATCCGCGCCGGCGGCATCATCGTGCGCCAGCGCGGCACGCGGATCCACCCGGGCGTGAACGTCGGCCGCGGTGGGGACGACACCCTGTTCGCGCTCGTCGACGGCCGGGTCGGCTTCCGCCGGTCCAAGGACCGCACGTTCGCGACCGTGGAGCCGGTCGACGCCTGACCCGTCCGGCTCCAGCACGTGTCAGGGCGGCCCTCGGGCCGCCCGACGCATGTCCGCCCCTCGACCAGCCCGTGAACGCCCTCCGACCGTCCCTCGAACGTCATCGCCGTCGATCCGCCGTCAGCCCGCCGGACCAGGAGCACATCGTGAACGCGGCCTCGTTCGTCGACGAGTGCACCGTCCACGTCCGCGGCGGGGACGGCGGCTCCGGCATCGTCGCGTTCCGACGTGAGGCCCACGTGCCGCGCGGCGGTCCCGACGGCGGGGACGGCGGCGACGGCGGCGACGTCGTCCTCGTCGCCGACCCCAACGTCACCTCGCTCGTCGACCTCCACCGCGCCCCGCACCTGCGCGCCGGCCGCGGCGGCGACGGCGGCGGGAAGGGCCGCACCGGCGCCCGCGGGGACGACCGGCTCGTCCCCGTCCCCGTCGGCACGATCGTGCGCGCCACCGACGGCACCGCCCTCGCCGACCTGTCCGCGCCCGGACGGCGCGCCGTGGTCGCCCCGGGCGGGCGCGGCGGCCGCGGCAACCGGTCGTTCGCGACCCGCTTCCGCCGGGTGCCCACCTTCGCCGAGCGCGGCGAGCGCGTCGACGAGACCCTGCTGCGGCTCGAGCTCCGGCTCATCGCCGACGTCGGCCTCGTCGGCTTCCCCTCCGCCGGCAAGTCGTCGCTCGTGCGGCGGCTCTCCGCCGCGACACCCCGGGTCGAGGCCTGGCCGTTCACGACGCTCACCCCGCATCTCGGCGTGATGCGGGCCGGGGACCGGGCCGACGGTTCCCCCATCGACGTCGTCCTCGCCGACGTGCCCGGCCTCGTCGAGGGCGCCGCCGACGGGAAGGGGCTGGGCAGCCGGTTCCTCCGCCACGTCGCACGCTGCCGGGTGCTGCTCCACGTGCTCGACGCGGGCACGGCCGAGCCCGGACGGGACCCGGTCCACGACCTCGACGTCGTCCTCCGCGAGCTCGAGCGTCACGACCCGGGGCTGCTCGGCCGCACGCAGCTCGTCGTGCTCAACAAGGTCGACCTGCCCGACGCGGTCACCATGGCCGGCCTGGTCCGCCCCGCGCTCGAGGCCCGTGGCCTCGAGGTGCTCGAGGTGTCGGCCGTCTCCGGGGCCGGTCTCGACGCGCTGCGGTACCGGCTCGGCGCCCTCATCGACACCCTCGGCGCCGCGCACGCCGCCGTCGACGACGTCGACCGCGAGCCGGTGGTGCTGCGACCCGCCGGCCACGCCGCACCGATCGGCGTGGAGCGGGACGCGGACGGCGGCTACCACGTCCGCAGCCCCCGGGTGGAGCGCTGGGTGGCGATGCTGCCCATCGACGACCCCGGGGCGGCCCGCTACCTGCAGGGACGGATGCGCCGCGCCGGCGTCGAACGGGCGCTCGTCGCCGCCGGCGCACGGCGCGGTGACGTCGTCCTCATCGGTGACGTCGAGTTCGCCTTCGACCCCGACCCGCAGGACCTGCCGCCGGAGGAGCGGGAGGCGCTGCTCGCGGGCGAGGCGGACACCGCCGACCTCGACGGGCTCGACGTCGCGCCGGAGGGGGCGGACGCGGACGGCGGCCGGTGGGCGAGCGCATGACCGCCCGCTTCGAACGGCCCGCGAACGTCGTCGTCAAGGTCGGCTCGTCGTCCCTGCGCGACGGCGACGGCCACCTCGACCCCGTCCAGGTGCGACGGCTCGCCACCCAGGTCGCCGGGCTCCACGCCACGGGCATGCGCGTCGTCGTGGTCACCTCCGGTGCGGTCGCCGCCGGCATGGGCCGGCTCGGCCTCGACGCCCGCCCGACGGACACGCCCACCCTGCAGGCGGCGGCGGCCGCCGGGCAGGGCGCGCTCGTGCACGCCTACCAGCAGGTGCTCGACGAGCACGGCGTCGTGGGCGCCCAGCTGCTGCTCAGCCAGGACGACTTCGTCGTCCGGCGGCGGTACCTCAACGCGCGCACGTCGCTGCAGCGGCTGCTCGAGCTGGGCGCCGTCCCCATCATCAACGAGAACGACGCGGTCGCGACCGACGAGCTCACCTACGGCGACAACGACCACCTCGCCGCGCTGGTCGCCTCGATGCTCGGCGCGGAGCTGCTGGTGATGCTCAGCGACGTCGAGGGCCTGCTCGACCGGCCGCCGTCGGAGGTGGGCGCGACGCTCGTCCGCACCGTCGAGGACCCCGGGACCGTCGACCTCGCACGGGTCGGCGGGGTCGGCTCCGCCGTCGGCTCCGGCGGCATGCGCACCAAGCTCGGGGCCGCGCAGGTCGCCACCCGCAGCGGCATGCACGTCGTCATCGCCGACGCCCGCCGACCCGACGTGCTCGCCGACGTCGTCGGCGGCGGCGACGTCGGCACCTGGTTCGTCGCGCGCACAGGGCGCCTCGAGGCGCGGCGGCTGTGGATCGCGTTCGCCCTGCGGGTCCGCGGCCGCCTCCACGTCGACGCCGGTGCGGCGCGGGCCCTCACCGGCGGTGCCGCGTCGCTGCTCGGCGTCGGCGTCACCGCCGTCGACGGCACGTTCAGCGCCGGGGACGCCGTCGAGGTGGCCGGCCCCGACGGTCACGTCGTCGCCCGTGGCCTCGTCGCCTACGACGCCGACGACGTCCGGCGGCTCATCGGGCTCGCGAGCGACGTCGCCGTCGAACGGCTCGGCGCGGGCTTCGGCCGCGAGGTCGTCCACCGCGACGACCTCGTCGTGCTCGACTGAGCACGCGGGCCGCCGTCAGCCGGTCGGGTCGAGCAGGAGCTTGCCGACCGTGCGGCGGGCCCGCAGGTCCTCGTGGGCGCGCCGTGCCTCCCGCAGCGGGTAGGTCGCCCCGACCGTCGCCCGCAGCGTCCCCCGGCCGACGAGGTCGAGCAGCTCCGCCATCGGCCGGGCCAGCAGCCGCGCCGGATCCCGCATCGCGTGCGCGAGCCAGAACCCGACGACGGCCTGCGAGCGGGCGGTGAGGTGGCCGAGGTCGACCGGCGCGGTCGGCTCGCGCGACGCCATGCCGTAGATGACGAGCCGTCCGAACGGCGCGAGCGTCGCGAGGCACGCGGCCGTCGTCGGGCCGCCGGTCATCTCCAGGACCACGTCGCTGCGGCCGCCGCACGCCTCGCGGATCGCGCCGGTCAGGTCCTCCTCGCCGCTGTCGACGGACGCGTCGGCGCCGAGCTCCTCCGCCAGGGCCCGCTTCTGCGGGCTGGACGCGACGGCGACGACCCGGCCGGCACCGAACGCCCGGGCGAGCTGCACCGCGAGGGTGCCGACCCCGCCGGCGGCGGCCATCACCACGACCGTCTCGCCCTGCTGCAGGTGGGCGGACGTGCGCAGCAGGTGCCACGCGGTCGTGCCCTGCAGCACCAGCGCGCACGCGGTGCCGTCGTCGACCGTGTCGGGCAGGCGGAACGTCGTCGCCTCGGGGGCGGCGACCCGCTCCGCGTAGCCACCGCCGGGCAGCAGGGCGACGACCCGCCGGCCGTCGACGGTGCCGGCGGCCTCGGCCCCCGGCACGAACGGCAGGGTGGTGGGCGCGAGGTAGGAGTCCTCCGCCTGATGGGTGTCGGCGAAGTTCACCCCCGCCCGGGTGACCTCGAGCAGGGCGCTGCCCGGCCCGACCTCCGGCTCCGGCGCGTCGTCGACGACCTCGAGCACCTCCGGCCCGCCGAACCGCGTCACCCGCACCGCTCGCATCCCGCCCCCTCCTCCGGTGCCGAGGACCGTAGCGGCGGCAGGGGTGGGCCGGCCGGTGGCGTAGCCTCGGCGCACCTGCGGCCGCGCCGGCCCGGGCCGACAGGAGGGACGACCGTGGCGGCATCCGGTCAGGCGCCCGGACCGCGGTCCGCAGCGGCCGGCTTCGCCGGCGTCGACGACGTGCGAGGCCGCCTGGAGGCGACCGGCTACCTCGCCGACGACGCGACCGCGACGGTCGTGCACCTCTCGGCCCGGCTCGGCAAGCCCGTCCTCGTCGAGGGGCCCGCCGGCGTCGGCAAGACCGAGCTCGCCAAGGCCGTCGCCACCAGCCTCGACGCCGACCTCGTCCGGCTGCAGTGCTACGAGGGGCTCGACGAGGCCCGGGCCCTGTACGAGTGGGACTACAAGAAGCAGCTGCTGCGCATCCAGCATGCGACGGCGGGGGAGCACACCGCCGGCTGGGAGGCCGTCCACGACGACCTGTTCGGGGAGGAGTACCTGCTCGAGCGGCCGCTGCTGCGTGCGCTGCGGGCGGAGCGGGACACGGTCCTGCTCGTCGACGAGGTCGACAAGGTCGACGTCGAGTTCGAGGCGCTGCTGCTGGAGATCCTGTCCGACTTCCAGGTCACCATCCCCGAGCTCGGCACCGTCCACGGTCGGCGGCCGCCGTTCGTCGTGCTCACCTCCAACGCGACCCGCGAGCTGTCCGAGGCGCTGCGCCGCCGCTGCCTCTACCTCCACCTCACCCACCCGACGCTCGAGCGGGAGCGCGCCATCGTCGCCACCCGCATCCCCGACGCGCCCGCCGAGCTCACCGACCAGGTCGTCCGCATCGTCCGCTCCCTGCGCACCCTCGAGCTGCGCAAGCCCCCGTCGATCTCCGAGACGCTCGACTGGACGCGGGCGCTGCTGGAGCTGGGCGTGCAGGCCGTCGACGACGCCGCCCTGTCGGCGACGCTGACGGTGCTGCTCAAGCACCACCGCGACCTCGAACGTGCCCTGTCCCACCTCGGCAGCGTGGACCCGACGTGAGCGGCGCGGTCGACCCCGCGGCCGAGGCGCGGGCCGACCGGCGCGTCGTGCTCACCGCGCTCACGGTGATGGTCGCCCTCGTCCTGTTCGGTGTCGGTTTCGCGTCGCTGTTCGCCGCGACGAACTGCCGCCGGCTCGAGCCCGACCTGCTGGCCGCCCCCCAGCCGGCGACCGTGGGTGCCGCCGCCCGCGACCTCCTCGTCGCCGCCGGCGCGCCCCCCGCGGCGGTCGACACGGTCGAGGCGCGGCACGGCACGGTCACCGCCGCCGTCCGCCTGCCCCTGCGCGCACCGCTGCGGCTCGGACCCGCCCCCGTCGGCGTCGGCAGCGTCGTGGTCACCGGCGACGGGGCCGCCGTCGTCGCCGCGGACGCCACCGTCGTCGCCGCCGCCTCCTTCCGTGACGACGTCACCGTGGTCGGTGACGGGGTCGCCGTGTACGCGCTCGTCGTCGGCAACACGCGGACCGGGCAGGTCGACGCGCTGCGGCCGCTCGTCCTGGGCGCCGACGGCCTCGAGGGCGGCGCGTGCGTGGACACCTCCGCGGTCGGCTCGCCGCTCGCGTTCCTCCACGACGCCCGCGAGGGGCAGCTGCTCGGCCTGCGCACCGACGAGGACGGCAGCGAGGCCGTCCTCGAGCTGCGCGACCACGTCCGCGGACGTGTCTGGGCACCGGCGGTGACGCAGCCGCGCGCACCCGCCGGGCTGCAGGGGTCGCGGACCTCCGGCGCGCTCGGTCCCGACGTCGCGCTCCTCGCCCGGCGCATCGCCGACACCGACGACGTCGACGCCGGTGCGCTGCGGGCCTTCGGCCGCACCGACGGGACGCTGCGGTGGGAGCTCGACGCCGCCACGGTCCGAGCCGCGCTGCCCGCACCGCTCGCCACCGCCGACGCGGTCCGCCTGGAGGTCACCCACGTCGGGGCGGACCGTGCCCGCCTCGTCGCGTTCCCCGACGTCGCGCCGGACGCGCCGCTGCCGCGGCCGACGTTCGGCCCGCTCGGCGACCTGCAGCCCCTCGACCGGCGGGCCGTCACGCTCGACGTCGCCCTGGCCGACGGGGCCCTCACCCGCGCGGAGGACGCCGTCGGCCGCGACGGCCCGGCACGGGACACGCTGCGTGCCGACCTCGCCACGGCCGGTGTCCCCGTCGACGACGCGCTGCCCACCGCCGACGGCACCTGGCTGCTCGTCGGTGACCTGCTCGTCCGGCTCGGCGGCTGACCGGTGGGAGGGTCCACGACCGACGGGGCCGCCGACACGGTGGTCGGTGAGGCGCTCCTCGCACGGCTGACCGCGCTGAGCGCCGCCCTGCGCCGCGCCGGCATCCCCGTCACCCAGGCGGAGACGCTCGACGCGGTCCGCGGGCTCGCCGAGGTCGACCTCGGCGACCGGCGGCAGGTGCGCGAGACCCTCGCGGCCGTGTCCCTCACCTCCGGTGCGCAGCGCCCCACCTTCGACGACCTGTTCGACCTGTTCCTGCCCGCCCGGGTCGGTGGGACGGCCGAGGACGTCGCGGACGCCGCCGATGCCACCGGCGCCGACGACCGCGGGGCGGGGGAGGAGGACGGCGGGACGGCGGACGCCGAGGCGTTCGTCGAGGAGCTGATCGAACGGCTGCTCGCCGGCGACGAGGAGGCGGTGCGGCGCATGGCGCGCGCGGCCGTCGACCGGTTCGGCCGGCTGCCGGGCACCGCGGCCGGCGGCCGCGACGGTGGCGGGTTCTTCCGCTACCGGGTGCTGCGCGCCGTCGACCCGCACCGGTTGCTGCAGGAGCTGCTGCGCCGTGAGGCCGGCGACGACGACGCACGCGGGGTCCTCGCCCGGCGGCTCGCCCGCGACGAGCTCGAGGCCCGCGTGCGCCTGCTCGAGCAGGAGATCGACGCGGAGGTGCGCCGCCGTGCCGCCGCCGACCGCGACCCGCAGGCCATCGCCCGGTCGACGGTGCCCGCCGCGCTCGAGGAGCTGGACCTGCTGCACCTCAGCGCCGCCCAGCAGGCGGAGCTGCGCCGCCGTATCCGCCCGCTCGCGCGCCGCCTGGCCGCGCGCACCGCGGTCCGACGGCGGCGGGGCTCGGACGGGCCGCTGGACGTGCGCCGCACCGTCCGCCGGGCGATGTCCACCGGTGGGGTGCCGTTCGCCCCGGCGTTCCGACCCCGCCGACCCCACCGGCCGGAGCTGTTCCTGCTGTGCGACGTGTCCGGGTCGGTGGCGACGTTCGCCCGCTTCACGCTGCTGCTCGTCCACGCGATGCAGGCGGAGTTCAATGGGGTGCGCTCGTTCGCGTTCGTCGACGCGCTCGAGGAGGTCAGCGACCTGTTCGACGGTGAGGACGTCGAGGACGCCGTCGCCCGGCTGCTGCAGGAGGCGCGGGTCGTGTGGGCCGACGGGCACTCCGACTACGGCCGGGCGCTCGCCACGTTCGTCGAGCGCCACGGGCACGAGGTCACCGCACGCTCCACCGTCGTGATCCTCGGCGACGCCCGGACCAACTACCGTCACCCCGCCGCGCACGCCGTCGAACGGCTGCAGCGGCGCGCCCGCCGCGTGTGGTGGCTCAACCCGGAGCCGCGGACGGCGTGGGACACCGGCGACTCGGTCGCCTCCTCCTACGCCCGCTTCGTCGAGGAGATGGTCGAGGTGCGCAACGTCCGTCAGCTCGCCGCGTTCGTCGAGCGCGTCGCATGAGCGGACCGTCGCGCAGGCGTCGTGTCGGGCTGCTCGGCGGCACGTTCGACCCGCCCCACCTCGGCCACCTCGTCGTCGCCGAGTGCGCGCTCGTCGAGCTCGGCCTCGACGAGGTCCGGCTGCTGGTCGCCGGCGAGCCGTGGATGAAGACGGCCGTCTCCCACGTCTCCGCCGCGGAGGACCGGGTCGCGCTGGTGCGTGCCGCCGTCGCGGACTCGCCCGGGCTCGTGTGTGACACCCGCGAGGTCGGTCGCCCCGGTCCGACCTACACGGCGGACACGCTCGCCGACCTGCGCGCCGAGGAGCCCGACGCCGACCTGTTCTTCGTGCTGGGGGAGGATGCCGCCGCCGCGCTGCCCGACTGGGAGCGGATCGGCGACGCGTTCGCCCTCGCCACGTTCGTCGTCGTCACCCGCCCCGGCAACGACCCGCCCGACGAGACGCTGCTGCCGGGGCCGATCGTGCACCTGGAGATCCCCCAGCTGTACGTGTCGTCGACGGACCTGCGGGAGCGGTTCGCCCGTGGCGGTGCGACCCGCTGGCTGGTGCCGCCCTCTGTCGACGCGGAGGTGCGGCGGCGCGGGCTCTACGGCGCCCCGGCGGGCCAATAGGCTCCACCGACGGTGGAGCGCGGACCGTGACGGGCTGAGGAGGCGGCGTGCCGGCATCGGAGGAGGCGGTGACGCTGGGTGTCGCCGCCGCGGCCGCCGCGGACGAGCGCAGCGCCACGGATGTGGTGCTGCTCGAGGTCGCCGACGTGCTCGTCGTCGCGGACCTGTTCCTCGTCGCCTCCGTGTCCAACGAGCGCCAGCTCGGCGCGGTCACCCGCGCCATCGAGGAGGCGCTGCACGCCCACGGCCGCCGGGTGCTGCGCCGCGAGGGCGTCGCCTCGTCCGGGTGGGTGCTGCTCGACTTCGGCGACCTCGTCTGTCACGTGCTCCACGAGGAGCAGCGGGCGTTCTACGCCCTGGAGCGGCTGTGGGCGGACGTGCCGCACCGCGACCCCGCGACCGGCGCCGTCCTCGACGCGGCATGAGCCCGCGCCGGCTCGTCCTCGTCCGCCACGGCGAGTCCGTCTGGAACGTCGAACGGCGCGTCCAGGGGCACGAGTGCCGCGGCCTGACCGACGTCGGGCACACGCAGGCGGCCCGCACCGGCGCCGCGCTCGCCCGCCAGCTCGCCGCCGACGAGGACGGCGACGCACCCGTCCGGCTGGTGACGAGCGACCTCGGTCGCTGCCGTGACACCGCCGCGCCGATCGCCGCCGCCCTCGGTGTCGCCGCGCACGTCGACGCGACGCTGCGGGAGCGCAGCTTCGGCCGGTGGGAGGGGATGACCCGCGCCGAGCTGGAGGCGGACGACGCGGACCGCTACGCCCGTTGGCGCACCGGCGCGGACGTCATCGCCGAGGTCGGCGGGGAGTCGGACGCGACGCTGCGCACCCGTGCGGCCGCAGCGTTCGCCCGGCTGCTCGGCGACGACGACACCGGCGGCACCGTCGTCGCCGTCACCCACGGGGGGACCATCTGGTACGGGCTGCACGCGCTGCTCGGGCTGGACGCCTACCGGTTCGGGCAGGTCCGCAACGCGTCCGTGTCCGAGCTGGTCGTCGGCGCCCGGGGGCCGGCCGGGCTCGATCCGGCCCTGCCGCAGCTCGTCCGCTTCAACGAGACGTCGCACCTGGGTTGACCGCATGCGAACGCCCCGCCACGGGGTGCGGCGGGGCGTCGTCGAGGGTGGACCGGATGGGATTTGAACCCACGACCCCCTCCATGCCATGGAGGTGCGCTGCCGGACTGCGCTACCGGCCCTCGGCGTCCGACGGTGCGGACGGACACGGAGCCTACCCCGACGGTGCCGCCCGGCGCGACGGCCGGCGGGCGCCACGGGGGCGCGGGGGGTGCGACGGCTAGGCTCCCCGCGCCTCCCCGCCGCACCTCTGGAGCCCCCGTGCAGACCGAGCGCTACGACCCGGCCGCGTTCGAGCCGCAGCTCGCCGAGCGCTGGGAGGCCGACCGCGCCTTCACGCTGACCCCGCCGGCGGCCGACGCCACCCACACCGGACGGGACGACACGTACTACGCCCTGACGATGTTCCCGTACCCGTCGGGCGACCTGCACA
>CAJXTG010000002.1 GCA_913060655.1 uncultured Nitriliruptoraceae bacterium
ATGATCAGCGCGTGCTCGCCCTTGTACATCCAGTTCGCACCGATGGCCGCGCCGGCGTACGGCGCGACGTACTGGAAGGGCGCCGGCGACGAGGCGGGCGCGGAGACGACGGTCGTGTAGGCCATCGCGCCGGCCTGCTCGAGCGTCTCGACGACCTGGGAGACCGTCGACCCCTTCTGCCCGATCGCGACGTAGATGCACTTCACGGCGTCGGGCGTGCCCCACAGGGGCTTCTGGTTGATGATCGCGTCGACGGCGATGGCGGTCTTGCCGGTCTGGCGGTCGCCGATGATGAGCTCGCGCTGCCCACGGCCGATCGGCGTCATGACGTCGATGACCTTGATGCCGGTCTGCAGCGGCTCGGCGACGGGCTGCCGCTCGACGACGCCGGGGGCCTGGACCTCCATCGCACGCTCACCGTCGAGCTTGGACGCGTCGAGCGGCCCGCGGCCGTCGATGGGCCGGCCGAGCGGATCGACGACCCGACCGAGCATCGCGTCCCCGACGGGGAGGGAGAGGACCCTGCCGGTGCGTCGCACCGTCTGCCCCTCCTCGAGCCGCGAGGACGGGGCGAACACGGCGGCGCCGATCTCGTGCTCGTCGAGGTTCATGGCGAGGCCGAAGACCTCGTTCCCGTCGGCGTCGGTGCCGAAGTCGAGGAGCTCGTTCGCGAGCGTCCCGGGCAGCCCGGTGATGCGGGCGATGCCGTCGCCCGTCTCGATGACGCGTCCGACCTGCTCGGCCGACACGTCGGGGTCGAAGCCCTCGAGCATGCGGGTGATCGCGTCGGAGATGTCCTCGGCGCGGATCGTGAAGTCAGCCATCTCGTCGTCCTTGACGTCGGGTCGTTCGCGTCGGTGTGCGGATCAGGCGTTCATGCGGGTGCGCAGCTGGGACAGGCGGCGGGACACGCTGCCGTCGATGACGGTGTCCCCCACCCGGGCGCGCACGCCGCCGACCACGGCAGGGTCGACGACGACGCGCATGGCGAGCTCGGTGCCGGTGGCGCGCTCCAGCGCGGACTGCAGCGCGGCCGTCTGCTCGTCGGACAGCGGGTGCGCGACCTGGACCTCGGCGTAGGTCCGCCCCGCCTCGGACGCCGACCGCTCCGAGAACGCGGTGACGACGTCACCGAGGTGCCCGATGCGCTCGGCGCTGATGAGCATGGCGAGGGCCGCACGGGTCGCCGGGTGCGCGGTCGCGAGGATGCCCCCGTCGAGCAGGCGCAGCCGCTGCTCGACCGGCAGCTGCCGATCGGACAGCCGGCGGCCGGCCTCGGCGTCGGCGGCCAGGGCGTCGGCGATCGAGGCGAGCTCGGCGCCGACGACGTCGGCCGCGTCCTCCGCCTCGGCGATGGCGTGGACCGCCCGGGCGTAGGCCTGCGCTGTTCCGGTCGACATCGTGATGCCCCTCAGTTGCGCGCGGCGAGGCGCTGGATGTACTCGTCGACGAGGCCGGCGTGCGTCGACGCGTCGAGCTCGCGTTCGACGATGCGCTCGGCGAGCTGGACGGAGAGCGCGCCGACCTGGCCGCGCAGCTCCTCGAGCAGGCGGACCCGCTCGGCGTTCGCGTCGGCGTTCGCGCGTTCGACGATGCGCTGGGCCTCCTCGCGGGCGCTCTCGAGGATCGCCTCACGGGTCGACTCGGCCGCGCTGCGGGCCTCCTCGAGGATGCGGGCGGCCTCGCCGCGCGCGTCACCGAGGCTGGCCTCGAAGGTCCGCTTCGCCTCCTCCATCTCGACGAGCTTCGCGTCGGCCTCCTCCATCTTGCCCTCGATGAGGGCGCGGCGGTCCTCCAGCGCCGTCTCCAGACGCGGGAACACCAGCTTGCGCATCACGAGGAACAGGGTGATGAAGGCGAACAGCCCCCAGATCAGCTCGGGGGTCGCCGGAAGGAGCTCGATACCGGACGGTTCGGCGTCGGCTGCCAGGACCAGGTTCATGGCGTCTCCTCGGAGTCGCGTCGGGGACGGGTCAGATGGCGAACGCGAGCACGAAGCCCAGCAGCGCCAGCGCCTCGACGACGGCGATGCCGATGAACATCGTGGTGCGGATCATGCCGGCGGCCTCCGGCTGCCGGGCGGTGGACTCGATGGCCTTGCTGATGAGCATGCCGAGCCCGATACCGGGGCCGAGCGTCGCGAGACTGAAGACCAGGGCGTTTCCGAGGTTCTCCATGGGGTTCCTCCTTGGGCTGGACCCGCGGCTCCGCGGCGTCCGTCGTCGAACAGGTGGGGGTCAGTGGGCCGGCTCCACCGAGGAACCGATGTAGACCGAGGCGAGCATGATGAAGATGTACGCCTGCAGCCCGATGATCACGAGCTCGAAGGCGAACACCAGCGGCGCGGCGATCAGCGCGATCACCCCGACCGTCCAGCCGACCGGGAAGGACGGCAGGAAGACGTGGATCGTCACCAGCGTGATGACGACGAGGATGTGCCCGGCGGCCATGTTGGCGAACAGCCGGACCATGAGCGTGAAGGGACGCAGGATCAGGTTCGAGATGAGCTCGATCGGCGTCAGGATGACGTAGAGCGCCTTCGGGACCCCCGGGGGGAACAGCAGCTCGGAGAAGTAGTGGACGAACCCCTGCTCCTTGATGCCCGCGCCGACGTAGATCAGCCAGGTCAGGCCGGCGAGGAACAGCGGGAAGGCGATGCGGGACGTCGGCGGGAGCATCAGGAACGGCGTGAGCTTCGCCAGGTTCATGAACAGGATGAACACGAAGAAGGTCGTCAGGATCGGGACGTACCGGTGCCCCTTCGGCCCGATGATGTCGATGGCGATGCCGCGGACGAAGTCGACGAGCATCTCGATGAGGCTCTGCAGCTTGCCGGGCACGACCTGCGGGTTCCGGGTCGCGAGGACGAGGATCGTCATCGCCACCAGCGTCATGAACCAGGCGATGAGGATGGTGCGGTTCACGGCGAGCGCGCCGCCCGCGACGTCCTCCCAGAACAGCGCGGGGAAGCTGAACAGCGAGTTGATGTCGTCGAGCGAGCCCTCGAACTCGCCTCCCCATTCGGCCGCCGCGAGCGTCAGTCCCACCGTCATGCTCCAGGTCGTCGTGCGTGCGTCGTGCCGTCACGCGGGTCGTCGTCAGGGAGGGTCGTCGTCCGTGCCGTGGTCCGTGCCGTGGTCCGTGCGGCCGTGGGGCCGGCGCCGCCGCCGTCGGGCCGACCGAGCGGTTCGAGCTCGGCGACCGGCTCCCGGCTCAGGGCGACCAGTTCGACCGCGAGCATCACTGCGATCGAGGCGGCGGTCGCCAGGGCGAGGCTCGGACCGTGCACCCACTCGGCTCGGGTGACGAGCGCGAGGGCCGAAGCATAGAGCACCAGCCGGAGGCTGAACGCCGCCAGCACCGGGGTGAGCGATCCGCTCCCCCCGGCCGTGCGGACCAGGCCGAGCAGACCCCCACCGAAGAGGACCGCGGTGAGCCCGACGCCGAGCGCGGCGGACCTCGCCCCGTCGGCCCCGGCGACGGCCGAGCCGACGAGCGCGGCGCCGCCGACCAGGACGAGCAGCGCCACGACCGTGATCCGGGCCAGCCGGGCCGTCGACGCGGCGGCCCGGCGGTCGGCGTCGCTGCGGGCGGTCACGACGGGGCCCCGTCCGGGTCCCGTGCGCCCGCAGCGGCCTCGAGGGCATCCATCCGACGGGCCCGCAGCCACACGAGCGTCAGGCCCGCGGCGTAGCCCACCAGCGCACCGGCGGCGAGCAGCCACGGCGCGGTCCCCAGCCAACGGTCGACGAGCCAGCCGATGCCCGCCCACGTCAGGGTGGCGCTGACGAGCTCCATCCCCATGACCGACGACTGGTCGAGGCCGCGCAGTGCGCCCCGTCGGTCGCTCACCGTCCGTCCTCGCGCCGCTGCCATCGCTGCTGCCACCGCCCCATGCCCGCGTCGCCCTCGCCGTCGACCTCGACGTCCGCCCGGGGCGGCCCCGAGGAGCGACCCCGGGCGGCCCCGGGAAGCGCCCCTGGGGGTCGCCCGGACCGGCCGGCGACGCTACCAGCGCCCTCAGGCGGCGTCGCCGCGACGGAGGCCGAGCACCGTCAGGGCGGCCAGCACCACCACGAGGACGGCCAGGCCGCCGACGACGGTGGTCAGCGGCAGGTAGAGGGGGCCGACGACGGCGAGGCCGGCGGCGACCGACCAGCCGTACAGCACGAGGACGGCGCGGCGGTGGTGGTGCCCGGAGGCGATCAGGGCGTGGTGCAGGTGGCCGAGGTCCGCCCGGGTGATCGGCAGGTCGTGGCGGAAGCGTCGCACCACGGTGACGAGCGTGTCGACGACGGGGACGGCGAGGACGATCAGCGGCACGACGAGCGGCACCGACGCGAGCAGCTCGGTCGCCGACGGGGACGACGAGCGGCCGACGTGGGCGACACCGGCCGCCCCGAGCAGCAGTCCGAGGAGCATCGACCCGGTGTCGCCCATGAAGATGCGCGCCGGATACCAGTTGTGCACGAGGAAGCCGACGGCGATCCCCACCGTGATGACGGCGAGCAGCGTCGCGCTCGACACGAGTCCGGTGGCCGCACCGCCGCCGCGCAGGGCGTACAGCAGGAACGCCGCCGCACCGATGCCGCTCACCCCCGCCGCGAGCCCGTCCAGCCCGTCGACCAGGTTGATCAGGTTGATGAACGCCACGAGGAACCCGACGGTGAGGACGAGGCCGAGGTCGTCCGACAGGGCCACGACCCCGATCGACGGCAGCCAGAAGTACTGGAGCTGCAGTCCGAGGGCCGACACGAGCGTCGCGGCGACGAGCTGGCCGGCGAGCTTGAGGGCGGCGGACAGGTCGAGGAGGTCGTCGAGCACCCCGACGGCGACGATCGCCCCGGCGCCGACGAGCAGCCCGACCGGCTCGCTCGTCGTCGCGAACACGTCGGCGAAGGCGTCGCGGGTGCCGGCGACCCGCAGGGCGACGACGAGCCCGGCGAACATCGCGAGCCCGCCGAGGACGGGGACGCGCCGTTCGTGCCGGCGTGCGCGCCGGTGCGTGCCGCCGTCCGCGGGCCCCTCGCCGGCGCGCCAGCGGACGGCGCCGAGGCGACGTGCGAGCGCGGCGACGGGCGGGACGACCAGCGCGGTCACCGCCGCCGCGACGAGCCCGACGACCGCGTGGTCGAGCACGTCAGTCCGTCGGTCGCGGGTAGACCGGGAAGCGGCCGACGAGCTCGCCGACCTCGCCGCGCACGGCCGTCCGGTCGTCGTCGGTCCCGGTGATCGCCCGGTCGATGAGGTCGGCGACGGTCGCCATCTCCCCCGTCCCCATCCCCTGCGTGGCGACGCAGGGGGTCCCGACCCGGATGCCCGACGCCTTCGCCGGCGGGAGCGGGTCGAAGGGGATGGCGTTCTTGTTGAGGACGATGCCGGCCGCGTCGCAGCGGGCCTCGGCCTCCGCGCCCGTCGCCCCCTTCGTCGTGACGTCGGCGAGGAGCAGGTGCGTCTCCGTCCCCCCGGAGATGACGCGGTAGCCGCGCTCGACCAGCCCGTCGGCGAGCGCCGACGCGTCGTCGACGATCCGCTGCGCGTAGGCCCGGAACTCCGGCGTGTCGGCCTCCTTGAGGGCGACGGCCTTCGCGGCGATGACGTGCTCGAGCGGCCCACCCTGCGACCCGGGGAACACGGCCCGGTCGATCTCCTTGGCCCACTCCTCCTTGCACAGGATCATCGCACCGCGCGGCCCTCGGAGCGCCTTGTGGGTGGTGAACGTGACGATGTCGCAGTACGGGACGGGGCTGGGGTGGGCGCCGCCGGCGACGAGGCCGACGAAGTGCGACGCGTCGCACAGCAGGACGGCACCGACCTCGTCGGCGATCGCGCGGAACGCCGCGAAGTCGAGGTGGTGCTGGTAGGCGGACCATCCGGCGATGATGAGCTTCGGCCGGTGCGCGAGCGCCTTCGCACGCACCTCGTCCATGTCGATCAGGTGCGTGTCCTCCCGCACCCCGTACGACGCCACGTCGAACCAGCGGCCGGAGAGGTTGAGCTTCATGCCGTGGCTGAGGTGGCCGCCGTGCGGGAGCGACATCGCGAGGATCGGATCGCCGGGCTCGAGGACCGCGAGGAACGCGGCGAGGTTCGCGCTCGCGCCCGAGTGGGGCTGCACGTTGGCGTGCTCCGCCCCGAACAGGGCCTTCGCCCGGTCGATCGCGAGCTGCTCGATCGGGTCGACCGCCTCGCCGCAGCCGCCGTAGTAGCGCCGGCCCGGGTAGCCCTCGGCGTACTTGTTGGTCAGGACCGACCCCTGCGCGGCGAGCACCGCCGGGGAGGCGAAGTTCTCGCTGGCGATCAGCTGGAGCTTGCTGCGCTGCCGATCGAGCTCCGTCAGCAGCCCGTCCGCGACCTCGGGGTCGAGCGCCCGCAGCTCCTCGAAGTCGGGTCCCCAGAAGGTCGTCATCGGCGCTCCGGTCCTGCGTCGCGGGCTGCGTCGCGGTCGACGGTCGACGCGTCGTGCGCGCCGGGGCCGAGGCTAGCGCTGCGGCGGCCCGTCCCCGGGGCGGCGGGCGACGACGAACCGGTCGGCGCCGGTGAGGTCCTGCCGGAGCGCGACGTCGACGTACCCGGCACGCGTCGCGGTCGCGGCGACCTCGTCGGCCCGACGGGCATCGACCTCGAGGGCGATGCCGCCACCGGGCCGCAGGCGACGGGCGGCGGCGGCGAGCAGGGCGTCGACCAGCTCGTGGCCGTCCGGGCCGCCGACGAGCGCGGCATGGGGGTCGTGGTCGACCACCTCCGGCTCCAGCGTGCCGAGGTCGGCCGCCGGCAGGTAGGGCGGGTTGGCGACGACCACGTCGGGGACCGGATGCGCTGCCGCCGCGAACGCGGCCAGCAGGTCCCCGTGGTGCACGTGCACGGTCGAGCGCAGCCGGCCGGCGGCCGCGAGCCGGTCCCGGTCCCCGACGGTCGCGGCGACGGCCGCCGGCGAACGGTCCCCCTGCAGCACGACGAGGTCGTCACGCTCGACCGCGAGGGCGAGCCCGACCGCGCCGCTCCCGCAGCACGGCTCGTGCACGACGACCGGTCCGTCGGCGGTGGGACCGACGGCATCGATGAGGTCCAGCGTGAGGTCCACGAGGACCTCCGTCTCCGGCCGCGGGACGAACACGTCGGGGTGGCACGTCAGCTCCAGGGTGCGGAACGGTGCGGTCCCGACGATCCGCTGGAGCGGCTCCCGTCCGGCCCGGCGGGCGACGAGCACGTCGAGGGTCGCGCGCGCGGCCGCGTCGAGCGGCCGTCCGGGCGTCCGCCGCGGGTCGACGCCGGTCGCCGCCGCGACGAGCCACCGCGCGTCCACGTCGGGCGACGGGACACCCGCATCCCGCAGCGTGGCAGCGACGTCGCGCCGGGCGTCGGCGAGGGTCGTCACCGGCACCTCATGCGACGGTCGGGTCGGTGCCGGCGGCTGCGAGCCGGGCGTCGAGCTCCGCCTCCCGCAGCGCGTCGACGAGCGGGTCGAGCCCGCCCGCGAGCACCCGGGCGGGGTCGTGCAGCGACAGGCCGATGCGATGGTCGGTGACCCGCGACTGGGGCAGGTTGTAGGTGCGCACCTTCTCGCTGCGGTCGCCCGTCCCGACCTGCACGCGGCGGGCATCGGCGCGTGCGTCAGCGGCGGCCGCACGAGCGGCCTCCAGCAGGCGCGCACGCAGGATGCGCAGCGCGCGCTCCTTGTTCTGGTGCTGCGACTTCTCGTCCTGGCAGCTGACGACGAGACCGGACGGGAGGTGGGTGACGCGGACGGCCGAGTCGGTGGTGTTCACCGACTGGCCGCCGGGGCCCGACGAGCGGAACACGTCGACCCGCAGGTCGGCCGGATCGAGGACGACGTCGACGTCCTCCGCGACGGGCAGCACGGCGACGGACGCGGTCGACGTGTGGATGCGCCCCTGCGACTCCGTCGCGGGCACGCGCTGGACCCGGTGGACGCCCGACTCGTGCTTGAGCACCGCGTAGGCGCCGGCCCCGGACACCTCGACGATGGCCTCACGGACGCCGCCGAGCGCCTGGGGGGTGCGGGTCAGCTCGTGCGTCGTCCAGCCGTGCCGGTCGGCGAACGCGAGGTACATCGCCAGCAGCTCGCCGGCGAACAGCGCGGCCTCGTCACCGCCCGCGGCGGGACGGATCTCGAGGATGACGTCACGGTCGTCGTCGGGGTCGCGAGGGACGAGCAGCCGGCGGACCCGCTGGGCGAGCGCGTCGTGTCGCGCACCGAGGGCGGCGAGCTCCTCCTCGACCGCCGGGTCGGGGCCGGCGGCGAGCAGCTCACGTGCCGCGTCACGGTCGTCGTCGACGGCGAGGAGCTGTCGGGCGACGTCGGCGAGCTCCTCCCCCGCGGCGTGCTCACGGGCGAGGCGCCGGTAGTGGTCGCGGTCGGCCTGCACCGCAGGGTCGGCGAGCAGCGCCTCGAGCTCCGCACGGCGTGCGAGGACGTCGAGCAGGCGCGTGCGCACGCGGTCAGGCCAGGTTCGACTTGGCGACCATCTGGAGGAACTGCTCGTTGGAGCGGGTCGCCCGCAGCCGGTCGATGAGCTGCTGCAGCGCCGCCTCGCCCTCCATCGAGGCGAGCAGACGCCGCAGCTTCCAGATCGTCTCGAGCTCGTCCTTGCCGAGCAACAGCTCCTCACGGCGGGTGCCCGACGCCTGGATGTCGATCGCGGGGAAGATGCGCTTCTGCTCGAGGCGACGGTCGAGGCGCAGCTCCATGTTGCCCGTGCCCTTGAACTCCTCGAAGATGACCTCGTCCATCTTCGAGCCGGTCTCGATGAGGGCGGTGGCGATGACCGTGAGACTGCCGCCCTCCTCGATGTTGCGGGCCGCGCCGAAGAAGCGCTTCGGCGGGTACAGCGCCGCCGAGTCGATCCCGCCGGAGAGGATGCGGCCGCTGGCGGGTGCGGCCAGGTTGTAGGCGCGGCCGAGCCGCGTGATCGAGTCGAGCAGGATGACGACGTCCTGCCCGCGCTCCACCAGCCGCTTCGCCCGCTCGACGGCGAGCTCCGCGACCTGGGTGTGGTCCTCCGCCGGCCGGTCGAACGTCGAGGAGATGACCTCGCCGCCGGTCGACCGCTTGAAGTCGGTGACCTCCTCGGGCCGCTCGTCGACGAGGACGACCATGAGGTGGGTCTCCGGGTTGTTCTGCTCGATGGCGTGCGCGAGCTGCTTGAGCACCGTCGTCTTCCCCGCCTTCGGGGGCGACACGACGAGTCCGCGCTGGCCCTTCCCGATCGGGGCCATCATGTCGACGAGGCGCATCGCGATCGGGGACTGCTCCTCGAGCTCGAGGCGCAGCCGCTCCGTCGGGAACAGCGGCGTCAGGTCCTTGAACTGCGGCCGGCTGAGCGGCTCACCGATCGGCTCGCCCTCGAACGTGTCGACGCGGGTCAGCGCCGGGTAGCGGTCGTTGGGCTTGTTGCGGCGGACCTGCCCGGAGATCCGGTCGCCGCGTCGGAGGTCGTGACGGCGCACCAGTGACTGGGGGACGTACACGTCATCGGCGCCGCCGAGGTAGCCGGCGGTGCGGAGGAACCCGTAGCCCTCGGGGAGCAGGTCGAGGATGCCCTCACGGACCCCGAGGTCGCCGACGGGCTCGCCGTGCGACTGCCCGCCCTGCTGGTGCCCGCCCTGACCGCCGTGCTGGCCACCCTGCCCGCCGCCGCGGTTCTTCCGGCGCCGCTCCCGCTTGGCACGGCTGCGGCTCATCGGCTGGTCGCCCTGGCCGCCGTCCCGGTGGCGCTCCCGCTGCCCCTGCCCCTGCCCCTGCCCCTGGCCCTGGCCCTGGCCCCCGGACCGCGGCCGGTCGTCGGCGCCGGACCGGTCGCCGTCGTCGCCGTCGCTGCGCGCACCGCCGCCCGTCGGCCCGTCGTCCCCGGTGTCGCCGGTGTCGCCGGTGTCCCGGGCCGCCGACGGCTCGGTGGCGTCCGACGCGCCACCCTCGCCGCCGGCCCCGGTGCGACGGCGGGACGGGCGGGACCCGTTGGACCCGCCGCCCTCCGCGTCACCGTCGGCCCCGGTGGCCCGCGCACCGCCGCCGGCGGACCCTCCGGCCGTGGCGATGAGCTCGACGAGGTCGGCCTTCTTCATGCGCTGGTAGCCGCGCAGCTCCAGCGTCGACGCGATCTCGCGCAGCTCAGAGAGCGCCTTGTTGCCCAGGACGGTGCGGTCCATGGATCCTCCGTGTCGTGCGTCGTGCGTGGTCGTGGGTGGGTCAGGCGCCGCCGCGGTAGCCGGCCCAGTCGGCGAGGAACTGCTCCAGTCCCCGGTCGGTGAGCGGGTGGCGGACCATCTGGTGGAACACCTTCGCGGGCAGCGTCGCGACGTCCGCGCCGGCGAGCGCGGCCTGGGCGACGTGCTGCGGGTGGCGCAGCGACGCCGCGAGCACCTTCGTGCCGTACCCGCGGGTCGCGTAGATGGCGCAGATCTCCTCGAGCAGTGCGATGCCGTCGTTGGCGGTGTCGTCCACACGCCCGACGAACGGGGAGACGTAGGTGGCACCCGCCGCGGCGGCGAGGATCGCCTGGGTCGCGGAGAAGCAGAGGGTGACGTTCGTCCGGACCCCGCGGTCGCTGAGCGTGCGGCAGGCCGCGAGCCCGTCGGGGGTGAGCGGGAGCTTGATCGTGACCTTGTCGGACACGGCGAGCAGGGGTTCCGCCTCCGCCAGCATACCCGCCGTGTCGGTGGCGACGACCTCCGCGCTGACGTCACCGGCGACGAGGTCGCAGATCTCGGCGAGCATCACGGTGAAGTCCCGCCCCTCCTTCGCGGCGAGCGACGGGTTCGTCGTCACCCCGGCGAGGACGCCCCACGCGGCGATCTCCCGGATCTCGTCGACGTTCGCGCTGTCGATGAAGAGCTGCATGCGGGTCCTCCCTCAGGACGGCTCGACGGCCGGTGATGGCCGCGGTCGGACGGATCCCCACCCCGTCGGGACCGCGAGCGGTGCGCACGCCGCCCCCGTGTCCGGGTCGGAGGTGCGGGGGCGGATGAACGGTCCGGCGCCGGTCCGACGTGCGCGACCGGGGGCGCACCGGCGTCCGTCAGCGGGTCGGCCGGCGGCCGGACGGTGCGTCGGGGGCGCGTCCGCCGCCGGTCAGCGGTGGCGGGGTGCGGGAGCGCCGGGGATGGCCCGCATCATAGTCGCTCGCGGGGGCACTGGACACATCCGCCGACACCCGAGAGCGCGCAGCCGGCGTCGGGGCACGCGAGCGCGCCGAGCCGGTCGAGCGCCAGCACGAGCGTGTCGCTCCCGGCGGCGGTGGCCCGCTCCCGGACCCGTCCGATCGCGGTGGCGTCGTCCTCGGGGACGAGCACGACGAGCACGGGGCCCGAGCCGGACAGCCAGGCGGTCAGCCCGTCGGCCCGGACCGCTGCGAGCAGCGCACCTCCGTCGGCGAGGTCCGGGGTGCGGACCGGCTCGTGGAGCCGGTCGCCGACGAGCGTCGGGTCGACCGTCCACGCCCCGGCGAGCCCCATGAGCACGTGGCCGGCACGGGCGACCTGGTCGACGGCGGCCTCGCGGTCGAGCGTGTCGGGCAGCGTCGCACGGGACGCGTCCGTCGCCTGTGCGGACGGTGGCACGAGCGCGAGCGCGACATGGCCCGGGAGCGGGTTGATGCGGCGCACGACGAACCCGTCGTCACCGCGCGCACCGGCGACGAGCCCGCCGAGGATCGCCGGGGCGACGTTGTCGGGATGCCCCTCCATCTCCGCCGCGAGCTCGACGAGCCGTCGCTCCCCCACCGGCGTGCCCGTGACCGCCCGGGCCAGCACGACGCCGGCGACGATCGCCGCGGAGGACGACCCGAGCCCGCGCTCGAGCGGGATCCGGTTGTGCACCTCCAACCGGACGTCGGGCACCGCGACGCCGAGGGCACCGCACGTGTCGGTGAACGCGCGCCACACGAGGTTGTCGTCACCGGTCGGGAGCACGTCGGCCCCGAGCCCGCGGCTGGTGACCCGGGCGTCGGCGGCACCACGGTCGGCGGTGCGCACCGCCAGGTGGAGGTCGAGGGCCAGGCCGAACGCGTCGAAGCCGGCGCCGAGGTTCGCCGACGTCGCCGGCACCTGGACGGTGTGATGGACCGGCGCGGGACGGTCGGACGCGGCGGCGTCGGGACCGCTCACGCCAGCCCCAGGACCCGTGCGGCGCGGTCGGCGTCCACGGGGATCGTCGTCGGCTCGCCCGCCCCGGCGACGGCCCAGTCGGGGTCCTTGAGACCGTGGCCGGTGAGCACGCACACGACGGTGGCGCCGCTCGGCAGCCGGCCCTGTTCGTGCAGGGCGAGCAGCCCGGCGATCGGTGCGGTCGACGCGAGCTCGGCGAACACCCCGTGGCGGGCGCTGAGGCGGAACGCCGCGAGGATCTGCCGGTCGGACACGGCGGTGATCGAGCCGCCCGACTCCTCGGCCGCCGCGACCGCGTGCGGCCACGACGCCGGGTTGCCGATGCGGATCGCCGTCGCGATGGTGCTCGGGCTCGTCACCCGCTCGCCGCGCACGATCGGGGAGGCGCCGGCCGCCTGGAACCCGTGCACCACCGGCAGCGCGTCGATGACGCCGTCGGCGTGGTACTCGCGGTAGCCGCGCCAGTGGGCGGTGATGTTCCCGGCGTTGCCCACGGGCAGCAGGTGCAGGTCCGGGGCACGACCCAGCTGGTCGCAGATCTCCCAGGCGGCGGTGCGCTGGCCGTCGATCCGGTAGGGGTTCACGGAGTTGACGAGCTCGACCGGGTAGCGGTCCGCGAGGTCGCGGCACACCTCGAGCGCGTCGTCGAAGTTGCCGTCGACCTGCAGCACCGTCGCGCCGTGGATGACGGCCTGCGCGAGCTTGCCGAGCGCGATGCGGCCCTTGGGGACGACGACGGCGGCGGTCAGGCCGGCCTTCGCGGCGTACGCGGCGGCCGCGGCGGAGGTGTTCCCCGTCGAGGCGCAGATGACCGCCTCGGCGCCGGCCTCCTTCGCCTTCGAGATGGCGAGGGTCATGCCGCGGTCCTTGAACGAGCCGGTCGGGTTGACGCCGTCGAACTTGAGGTGGACGTCGCAGCCGGTCAGCTCGGACAGGAACTCCGAGTGGATCAGGGGCGTGCCCCCCTCGCGGAGGGTGACGATGGGCGTGTCGGCACCGATCGGCATGCGGTCGGCGTACTCGACGAGCAGCCCGCGCCACACGCCGCGGGTGGCGACGGCCGGGTCGGCGGACGACGTGCTCATGCGACGAACGCCTCCGACTCGACGCGGATGAGGCCGGCGACACGCCGGACCGCGTCGACCCGGTCGAGCGCGTCGACGGTCGCCCGCAGGTCGGCCTCGCGGGAGCGGTGGGTGACCAGCACGAGCTCGGCACCGTCGGCCGAGCCGTCCTGCCACACCTGGGCGATCGACACGTCGTGCTCACCGAACGCACGGGCGACCTCGGCGAGCACGCCCGGACGGTCGTCGACCTCGAGCCGGACGCAGTACTGCGTGCGCAGCTCCTCGATCGCCCGCAGGTCCGCCGCGGCGAGCCGGAGGTCGCTCGGACGGACGCTCGTGTGCACGAGGCCACGGGCGGCGTCGATGACGTCACCGACGACGGCGGAGCCGGTCGGCGAGGCGCCCGCCCCCTGCCCGTAGAACATCAGCGGCCCGGCCTCCTCCGCCTCGACGTACACGGCGTTGAACACCCCGCGCACGCTGGCGAGCGGATGCTCCGAGGGCAGCATCGCCGGATGCACCCGGACCCCGACGCGGCCGTCGACGACGTTCGCGACGCCGATCAGCTTGATGACGTAGCCGAGCCGGTCCGCGACGCGCAGATCGCCCGCGGACACGTCACGGATGCCCTCGCGGTAGACGTCGTCGGCGTGCACGGCCACGTCGAACGCCAGCGTCGCGAGGATCGCCGTCTTCGCGGCGGCGTCGTGCCCGTCGACGTCGGCCGACGGATCGGCCTCCGCGTAGCCGGCGGCCTGCGCGTCAGCGAGCACCGCGGCGAAGTCCTCACCGTCCTCGGTCATCCGGGTGAGGATGAAGTTGGTCGTGCCGTTGAGGATGCCGACGACACGGGTGACCCGGTCACCGGCGAGCGACTCGCGCAGCGGCCGGATGATGGGGATGCCGCCCGCGACGGCCGCCTCGAAGCCGAGGTCGACGCCGGCCGCGCGGGCACGGGCGGTCAGGGCCGGCCCGTCGTGGGCGATGAGCTCCTTGTTGGCGGTGACGACCGGCTTGCCGAGCTCGAGCGCACGGCGGATGAGCGTCCCGGCCGGCTCCAGGCCGCCCATGACCTCGACGACGAGGTCGACGTCGTCGGCCTCGACGACGGCCATCGGGTCCTCGGTCAGCACCGCCTCGGGCAGCGGGACCTCCCGCGGGCGGTTCCGGTCACGGACCGCGACACGGGTCACCGCGAGGGTCGCGCCCAGGCGGGCCTCGATGGCGGCGGCATGGTCGGCGAGGATGCGCCAGACCCCACCACCGACCGTCCCCGCGCCGAGCAGGCCGACGCGGACGATCGGAGGTCCATCGACTGCCACGGGCACTCCGTCCGACGACGGTCGCAGGCGGGAAGGGCGCGGAGCGCGCCGCCCGAGGAGCCTACCGGCGCCCGCCCGCCCTCAGCCGGTCGGGCACTGCCAGGCACGGACGTCGGCGACCGTCCGGAAGCCGAGCGACGTGGCCAGCGCCTCCCCCGGTCCCCCCGGCCGCAGGGGGAACGCGACCCGCGCCAGCCGTGGCACGTCCCGCAGCGACGCGAGCGCCGTGGTGAGCAGCGTCCGGGCGATGCCGCGACGCCGGTGGGCGGGGTGGACCACGAGCGACCCGACGACGGCGAGCCCGTCGGCGTCGTCGAGGAGCGTGAGGGCGCCCACCGGCATGCCGTACCGCGTCGCCGTCCAGCCCTCGGCCCGACCGGCGCGGGCGAGGGCGCTGACCCGCGCACGGTCCCACTCCCCCCACGCCGCGTCCCACGCGCGCCAGTCCGTCACGTCGCTGCCGTGCGCGTACCGGTCGAGGACCGCCGCCGCGTACCAGCGGCGGTCGGTCACGACGTCGCCGTCCGGCCGGGGGAGCCGGGCGACGGCGACGGCACCGGCGGACGCCACGTCCGCGGCGGGCAGCGCGTCGACCGGGAGCATGAGCACCCGCAGGTCGTCGGCGACGCAGCCGGCGGCCCCGAGCGCGGCGGCGCGCGCCGGCTCGTCGGCGTCGGGCGCCCCGGTCGGCAGCTCGTAGCGCAGGTGGATCCGGTCGACCCCGATCGGTGCGAGCAGCCGACGGGCGGCCTCCAGCCGGTCGGGCACCGCGACGGCGTCGGGCGGGGTGAGCAGGTCGACGACGTTGCCGGCCCGGTGGTCGGGACGGCTCGGCGTGCGGACGACGACGTCGGTCCCGACGTGCTGGACGAGCGCGTCCGGGTGGACGCCGACGCGCAGCGCGCGCAGCGCGGCACCGTCGTCACGGCGGACGATCCCGGCGGCGCTCACGGCGGCGTGCCGGCACCCCCACCGTCGAGCGGCGGACCGTCGAGCGGCAGGTCACGGTCGAGGACGTCGTCGAGCGTCTCGCGCCGCACGATCGGATGGACGACCCCGTGCTCGACGAGCACGGCCGCGGGCCGGGGCAGACGGTTGTAGTTGGACGCCATCGCCTCGGTGTAGGCGCCGGTCGCGGCGGTGGCGACGAGGTCACCGGCGGTGACGTCGACGGGCAGCGTGAGCCCGTCCCCGAGCACGTCGCCGGACTCGCAGTGCTTGCCGACGAGCATGACCGGACCGTCGCCGTGGTCGCTCGACCGGCCGGCGAGCACCGCCGGGTGCACGGCGCCGTACAGGGCCGGCCGCAGGTTGTCGCTCATCCCGCCGTCGACGGCGACCCAGCGCGACAGGCCGGGCAGGTCCTTGACGACCCCGACGCGGTAGAGGGTGAGGGTGCTGGGCCCGACGATCGCACGGCCCGGCTCGACGAGCACCCTGGGGGCCGGCAGCCCGTGGGCCGCGGCCCGGGCGTCGACCGTCGCCAGGACCTTCTCCGCGAGGGTCGCGACGTCGACGGGGTCGTCGCCGGGCCCGTAGGCGATGCCCATCCCGCCGCCGAGGTCGAGGTCGGTGACGGTGACGCCGTGCTCGGTGTGCCAGCGGCCGAGCAGGTCGACGAGCACCTCGGCGTTCGCGACGAACGCGTCGGTGCCCAGCACCTGCGAACCGACGTGGGCGTGGACCCCGACGAGCTCGAGCCCGTCCGCGGCGAGGGTGCGCCGGAGGGCCTCGTCGGCGAGCCCGAGCGACAGGGTGAAGCCGAACTTCGCGTCGTCGTGCCCGGTGCGGACGTACTCGTGGGTGTGCGCGTCGATGCCGGGGGTGATGCGCAGCAGCACCGGCGCGCGGACCCCCCGCGCCACGGCCAGCGCGTCGAGCCGTTCGAGCTCCTCGAACGCGTCGACGACGATGCGGCCGACACCGACCTCGAGGGCCCGGTCGAGCTCGGCGGTCGACTTGTTGTTGCCGTGCAGGACGAGGCGTGCCGGGTCGACGCCGGCGTGCAGCGCCGTGTGCAGCTCACCGCCGGAGGCGACGTCGACGAGGAGCCCCTCGGCGGCGACGACCTGCAGCACCGCCGTCGTCGGCCACGCCTTCGCGGCGTAGATGACACGGTCCCGGCCGAACGCGGCGACGGCCGCCCGGCAGCGGGCCCGCAGGTCGGCCCCGTCGACGACGTACAGCGGGGTGCCGTGCGTGTCGGCGAGCGCGTCGACGGCGACGCCGCCGACGGTGAGCACCCCGCGCTCGTCGCGGGCGACGCCCGCCGCCCACGGCGGACCGAGCGGTCCCCCGGGCCCGGTCACATCCGCTCCGGAGCGGAGACGCGCAGCACCGCGAGCGTGTTGGCGAGCACCTGCTTCGCAGCGGTGACGAGCCAGTAGCGCGCCCGTGAGGACGCGGCCAGCGCCGCCCGCGTCGCCTCGTCCGCGTCGGGGTCGTCGGCGAGGACACGGCACTCGGCGTAGAAGCGGTGGAAGGTGCCGGCGAGCTCCTCGGCGTAGCGCGTCAGCCGCTGGGTGGCGCGCGCCTCCGCGGCGTCGGCGAGGACGTGCGGGAGGCTCGACATGGCGCGCAGCAGGGCGCGCTCGGCCGGATGGTCCAGCAGTGCCGGGTCGACGTCGTCGGGCGACCCGGGGTCGAAGCCGCGCTCGTCGGCCTGGCGCAGCACGGAGGCGACGCGGGCGTGGGCGTACTGCACGTAGTAGACGGGGTTCTCCATCGAACGCTCGGCGACCACGGTGAGGTCGAGGTCGATGGTCGTGTCGAGGTTCTGGCGCAGGAAGTGGTAGCGGGCGACGTCGGCCCCGACCTCGTCGAGCGCCTCGTCGAGCGTGATCATCTCCCCCGACCGCTTCGACAGGCGGACGGCCTCCCCGTCGCGCAGCAGGTTGACGAGCTGCCCGATGCGGATCTCGATCGTGTCCGGGTCGATGCCGAGGCAGGCGGCCGCGGCCTTCAGGCGGGCCACGTAGCCGTGATGGTCCGCGCCGAGGAGGTAGATGCAGCGGTCGGCGCGGGCCCGCTTGTCCCGCATGTAGGCGCAGTCGGCCGCGAAGTAGGTCGGCCGACCGTCGGACCGCACGAGCACCCGGTCCTTGTCGTCCCCGAAGTCGCTGGTGCGCAGGAACAGCGCCCCGTCGCGCTCCTCGGTCCGCCCGGCGTCGACGAGCTGCGCGATGGTCGCCGTGATCGCGCCCTCGTCGTGGAGCCGACCCTCGTTCGTCCACACGTCGAAGCGCACACCGAGACCGGCGAGCTGCGCCTCGATGCGCTCCCGCATCCGCGCGACGCCGGCGGCACCCACGGCGTCCGCGATCGCGTCGACGTCGCCCTCGAGCAGCGCGTCCCCGTGGCGTTCCCGCAGCTCGGCGGCGAGGGCGGGGACGTAGTCGCCGTGGTAGTCGTCGTCCTCGAGGGGCAGCCCGCGGTCGACGCGCACGATGGAGGCGCCGAAGCGTCGCACCTGCTCGCCGACGTCGTTGACGTAGTACTCGCGGGTGACGCGGTGCCCGGCCGCCTCGAGCAGCGCGGCGATCGCGTCGCCCGTCGCCGCCCAGCGTCCGGCACCGAGGTGCAGCGGGCCCGTCGGGTTGGCGGACACGAACTCGACGTTGACGTGCTCGCCGCTGTCGGCCGGACGGCGCCCGAACGCGGGCCCCTCGGTGAGGATGCGCCGCAGGAGGGCGGCGTGCGCCACGTCGGACAGCCGGAAGTTCACGAACCCCGGCCCGGCGACCTCGACCGACTCGACCTCGGCGAGCGTGGTGAGCCGCTCCGCGAGCACCTGCGCGAGCTCGCGGGGCGGTCGCCCGGCCGCCCGTGCCGCGCGGAGCGCGACGGTCGAGGCCCAGTCCCCGTGGTCGGGGTCCTTCGGCCGCTCCAGCGCCGGGTCCTCCGCCGACAGGCCCAGACCGGTGAGGGCGTCACGGACCGCCGTCGCGAGCAGCGCGACGGTCGGGTCGAGGGTTGCGAGGTCGGGCAGGGGGCACGCTCCCGGTGGGTCGCGGCAGCCTAACGGCGGAGCGGCCGTGGCCCGGGCGGTAGCCTTCGCCCGTCCCGCCCCCGTAGCTCAGTGGATAGAGCACTGGCCTCCGGAGCCAGGTGCGAAGGTTCGATTCCTTCCGGGGGTACCCATGGTCCGTCCCACCGTCCTCCTCGTCGTCAACCCGGCCGCGTCCTCGACGCGCCCCGACGTCCGCGACCTCATCATCGCGGCGCTCGAGGGTCGGGTCACCCTCGACGTGCGTCCGACCCGCGGGCGCGGGCATGCGACCGAGCTGGCCGCCGGTGCGGTCGAGCGGGGGCTGGACGCGGTCGTCGTGCTCGGCGGTGACGGGACGGCCAACGAGGTCATCCAGGCGGTGGCCCACACCCCGCTGGCGCTGGGGCTGGTGCCCGGTGGCGGCGCGAACGTCCTCGCCCGTGCGCTGGGACTGCCGGTCGACCCGGTGTCGGCGACGACGTGGCTCCTGCGGGCGCTGCGCGTCGACGGCCGCCGACGCATCGGCCTCGGGCGGGCCGACGAGCGGCTGTTCGCGTTCAACGCGGGCATGGGCTTCGACGCCGCCGTGGTGCAGCGGGTGGAGCGTGATCCGCAGCGCAAGCGGAGCCTGCGCCAGCTGGCGTTCGTGTCGTCCGCGCTCGGTGAGTGGTCGGCCACCCGTGGCCGGCGCGTCGGCGTGCGGGTGCGGCTGCCCGACGGGGCGGAGCGGGTCACCGACCTGGCGCTCGTCGGCAACGCCTCCCCCTACACCTACCTCGGGCCGCGCCCGCTGATCGCCCACCCGGAGGCGTCGTTCGACCTCGGGCTGGACCTGCTCACCGTCGACGACGCGACGCTGCCGCGGCTCGCCGGTGTCATCGGCGGGGCGATGGCCGGTGGCCGGCACCTGCGCCTGCACGGGGTGCGGGTCGACCACGACCTGCCCCACCTCGAGCTCGAGGCCGTCGACGGCCGTCGCACGCTGCCGGTGCACGTCGACGGCGATCCGCTGCCGCCCCGGCGCCGCCTGCGCCTCGAGGCGGTCCCGGACGCGCTCGACGTGCTCGTCTGACGGCGACACGCCGACCCGACCGCCGGCCACGGTTGGACCGGAATGCGGACGCTTCTCGCGCCGGGGGCCACCCGGACCCTTGACACCCGTGAGGCGGGCGTTACGGTGGCTCCCATCGCTCGTGAAGGTCTTCCCGAAACCGTCGCGCTGCCCCCACGGGCACCTCACGCCGGCCCCGGGGACCTCGACGGCGGACCCCCACCACCGTGTGCGACCACGGTGACGACGGCACGGAGCGGACCATGGACTGGCGCAACGACGCGGCCTGCAGGGACGTCGATCCCGACCTGTTCTTCCCCATCGGCACGACCGGCATCGCCGTGGAGCAGGTCGACGCGGCCAAGCGGGTCTGCGCGACCTGCCTCGTGCGCGAACCGTGCCTCGAGTTCGCGCTCGCGTCCAACCAGGACGCCGGCGTGTGGGGCGGGCTGACCGAGGACGAGCGCCGCACCCTCAAGCGGGCACGGCAGCGCCGCCGCCGGATGGTCGGCTGACCGTCAGCCCGGCAGCGGCGCCGTCACCCGCGCGCGCGTCCCGCCCTCCGGTCCGGCCCGCTCGACGCTGAACGTCCCGCCGAGCTCGCTGGTGATCAGCGTGTCGGCGATGCGGAGCCCGAGGTTCGCGGCGACGACGTGGTCGAAGTCGTCGGGGACGCCAGGGCCGTCGTCGACGACCTCCATCGTGAACGTCGCCGGGCCACGGTCGAGGCGCACGACGACCGTGCCGCCCGCCGAGCCCGGGCCGTACGCGTGCTCGAGCGCGTTCTGCAGCAGCTCCGACAGCACGAGCGCGAGCGGGCTCGCGACCTGCGGGGCGAGCTCGCCGGCCCGTCCCTCCACGACCGTCGTGACCGTGCGCCGGGGGTCGGACAGGCCCGCCCCCACCACGTCGACGAGCCGCCGGGCGACCTCGTCGAACGCGACCCGCTGCCGAGCGTCCTCCGACAGCGTCTCGTGCACGAGCGCGATCGAGCCGATGCGTCGGACCGACTCCTGCAGGGCATCCCGGGCCTCGTCGGTGGTCATGCGCCGCGACTGGACCCGCAGCAGGGACGCGACCGTCTGCAGGTTGTTCTTCACCCGATGGTGGATCTCCCGGATCGTCGCGTCCTTCGACAGCAGCAGCCGCTCGTGCCGGCGCAGCTCCGTCACCTCCCGCATCAGCACGAGCGCGCCGAGCACCCGTCCACCGCGCAGCAGCGGGAGGACGCGTCGCAGCACGACCGCACCGCGTGCCTCCACCTCCGACTCGACGGGACGACCCTCGGCGAGGGCGACCATCAGCGACGCGTCGTCGAGGTCGAAGTCGGACAGCGCGCGCCGCACCACGTTCGTCGTCACCCCGAGACGGCGGTAGGCGCTGACCGCGTTCGGTGACGCGTAGCTGACCCGCCCCGTCGCGTCGAGCCGCACCATCCCGTCGCCGACGCGCGGGGCGACCTCCCGCTCGGGGTCCTCCCCGACGAACGGGAAGGCGCCCTCCGCGATCATCGTCGCCAGCTCGTTCGCGGTCTGCAGGTAGGTGAGCTCGAGCTGCGACGGGGCACGGACGGTCGACAGGTTCGCCTCGCGGGCGACGACGGCGATGGTCTCGCCCGCCCACGGCACGGGGATCGCCTCCTGCCGGACCGGCACCCCGGAGGACCAGTCGGGTTCGCCGTCGCGCACGAGCGCGCCCTCGTCGAAGGCCCTCAGGATGGCGGCGCGCGCCGGCCCGTCCAGCGTGGAACCGACGAGGTCCTCCTGATGCACCGTCTGCGCGGTGTAGGGCCGCATCTGGGCGGCGACGACGACCTCGCCGCTGGCGGGGTCGCGCACGCACAGCAGCAGGTCGGCGAACGCGAGGTCGGCGAGGATCTGCCAGTCGGAGATCAGGCCCTGGATGCGGGCGACGGCGTCGTCGCGCAGGCCGGCACGCTCCTCGAGGAGCTGCTCGAGCGACGACACCTCAGCGCTCGAGCAGGCGCTGCAGCTGCTGCAGCGGGATGACCTCGCGGATGCGTTCGAACGCCCGCGCCTCGATCTCGCGCAGCTCCGACAGCGACATGCCCAGGGTCCGGGCCGCGTCGGCCGGGTCCTGCGGATGCCCGTCGACGAGCCCCATGCGCAGCTCGAGGACCCGGCGCTGCGCCTCCGGCAGGCGCTGGAGCACCCGTCGCAGCGGGGCGGCCAGCTGGGCGGCCCGGTCGTCGCCGTCCGGCGCCTGCCCACGCCGGGCACCACGCCGGCCGTCGTTGGGGGGTGAGGTCATGCGGGAAGGGTAATCGGCCCCCCGTCACCGGTCCCCGGCCCGGGCGGCCCACGCGACCGTCGCCGCGACGCCGGCGGGCACGTCGGTCCACGGCGCCCACCCGAGCACCGAGCGGGCGCGGGACGGGTCGACGACGCTGTGGCGCACCTCGCCGGGGCGTTCCGGCGCCACGATCGGTGCGTGCGGATAGTCGGTGGCCGCCGCCACGTGGCCGAACAGCGCGGTGACGGTCGTCGCGACCCCGGTGCCGACGAGCAGCCGCTCCCCCGCCGCCTCCGGCACCCGGACGGCACGGGCGAACGCGTCGACGACGTCGTCGACGAACACGAAGTCGCGGGTCTGCTCGCCGTCGCCGAACACGGTGCACGGGGCACCGGCGAGCATCCGCCCGGTGAAGATCGCCACGACGCCGCCCTCGCCGGCGGTCGACTGGTGGGGGCCGTAGACGTTCGCGAGCGTCAGCACGACGCCCTCCACCCCGTGCGTCGCGCCGTAGGCGAGCACGTAGTCACCCCCCGCCCGCTTCGACGCGCCGTAGGGCGAGATCGGCGGGGTGGTGACGTCCTCGGTCAGCGGGATCCGGTCGGCCGGCGGGTCGC
Organism: uncultured Nitriliruptoraceae bacterium; assembly: GCA_913060655.1. GTDB lineage: Bacteria > Actinomycetota > Nitriliruptoria > Nitriliruptorales > Nitriliruptoraceae > CSBr16-57R1. Next base: position 22,425 of record CAJXTG010000002.1, read on the forward strand.
CGTAGCCGGCGATCGACGCCGCGTAGACGACGCGGCGCACCCCGTGGCGGCGTGCCGCCTCGAGCACCTGCAGCGTGCCGAGGATGTTGTGCCGGGCGTCCTCGAGCGGCCGCTCGACGCTGGTGCGGACGTCGACCTGCGCGGCGAGGTGGACGATCGCCGCCGGACGCATGCGCCCGACGAGCCCGTCGAACGCGTCGGACGTGACGTCGAGATGGTCGAACTGCAGTCGCCCCTCCCCCGCCTGCGCGCGGGCCGGGGCGAGGTTGTCCAGCCGCCCCGTGGAGAGGTCGTCGACGGCGACGACCCGGTGCCCGTCGGCGAGCAGACGGGCGACGAGGTGGGAGCCGATGAACCCCGCGGCGCCGGTGACGAGGACGAGGTCGTCAGCCACGGCCCTCACCGTCCGACCCGCCGTCGGACGCGTGCACCAGCCGGGCGCGGACGCGGTCGACGAGGTCGGCGGGGGCGCGCTCGGCGCAGCCCTCCCGCACCAGCGCGCGGATGCGGGCGCGCAGCTCCCGTTCCTCCGTGCACGGCAGGCAGTCGTCGAGGTGCGCGTCGAGCTCGCGGGTCTCGGCGGCGTCGAGGTCACCGTCGAGGAAGCGCTCGATGCGCTCGGCGAGGTCCGCGCAGTGCGGGAGCTCCATCCCGTCGGTCGGACGGGGGAGCCGACCGGTCAGCTCGTCGCTCACGCCGCACCCTCCTCGTCGGACCCCTCCGGGGACCCGTCGTGCTCGTCGAGGATGCCGCTGCGCTGCGCGTACCCCACGAGGGAGGCGCGCAGGGCGGTGCGGGCCCGGTGGAGCCGGGACATCACCGTCCCGACCGGCGAGCCCATGATCTCGGCGATCTCGCGGTAGGCGAAGCCCTCGACGTCGGCAAGGTAGACCGCGACGCGCTGCTCGTCCGGCAGCGCCGCGAGCGCCGTCCGGACCTCCTCCGCACCGAAGGCGTGCAGCGCGGTCTGCTCGGCCGAGGGGGCGCTGCGCCGGCCGTCCGACGGCGCGGCACCGGCGGCCCGCTCGACGTCCTCGGTCGGGTCCTCGGCCGGTCGACGCCCGTCACGCCGGTACTGGGACAGGAACGTCGTGTGGAGGACGCGGTACAGCCACGCCCGCACGTTCGAGCCCTCCTCCACCTGGTGGTAGGCGCGGAAGGCGGTCGTGAGCGCCTCCTGGACGAGGTCGTCCGCGTCCGCCGGGCGACGCACGTAGCGCAGGGCGGCCGCGTAGAGGCGGTCGAGGTGGGGCAGCGCCTCGGCCTCGAAGGCCCGGACGCGCTCCGCGTGGTCGAGGGGACGTCGCACGGTGCCGCCGCGCGGTCGGGTCGCCCCCCGGGTGGTCTGGCTGGTCACGGGACCCTCCGGTCGGCTCCGACCGCGCACGGGGCGTGGTCCGGCCCCGTCCGCACCCCGGACGGTAATCCACAGGCCCGGGACGGGACTCCCGTCCGGCCGTGCCGGTCCGTAGCGTGCCCGTCGGGCCGTCGGTCGGGACCGTCGGTCCGGGCCGGCCCCGCACCGCCCCTGCGGGGCCGGCCCCACCGCGGCCCCACCACGGGCCACAGGCCCGGGGCCCGTGCGCTGCAGCACGGGGCGGACGGGACGGGCAGGACGGGCAGGACGGACGGGGCGGGCAGGACGGACGAGGTTGACGGAGGTGACGGTGGACGAGCGCAGCCGGACCGACCGGGCCTCGCACCTGTCGATGCGCGGCGGACGTGGCCGCCGGGCGCTCGGCCTGCTGCTCGTCGTGGCCGCACTCGCCGTGCTGCGCGCACCTGAGCTCGTCCTCGGCCCCTTCACGGACGGTGGAGGTCCGAGTGCCACCACGCCCGACGGCGCCCCGGCCACGCCCGGGACGTCGGGGACGCCGGGGGACGCCGACGGCCCACCGGATGGGGACGGCACCGCGGCGGCCGGTCCGACGTCGTCCGCGGTGCCGGCGACGCGTCCGGCCGAGGGGTCATCCGCCGGCCTGCCGAGCACTGGCTCGACCGGCCGGCCGACGGTCGTCGCGCAGACCCGTGGGGGCTGGCGCAGCGAGGCCGGTGCGGGTGAGGCCGCCGCCCTCGCGGTGCAGGCCGCGCACCGCTGGCCGGACCCCGACGGCGCCGTCGGCGCCGTCGAGGGGCAGGCGCGCCCCGGCCGGGTGGTCACCGTCGAGGCGGTCGAGCGGCCGGGCGGCCGCCACGCCGTGGTCACGCTGCTCGTGACGACCGCGGGACGGCTGGAGCGCTTCGCGGTCCCGGTGCGGTTCGGGGACGACGGCCCGGTCCTCGCCGGGCCCGCATGGCCGCTCCCCGCCCCCGCGCTGACCACCGCGCCGATCTCGGGCGAGGCGACCGGCGACACGGTCCTGCTGGCCGCGGCGCGACGGGCCCTGGGGGCCGCCGGGATCGACGGCGCCCGGATGACCGCGCTGGAGGTCACCGACGGGTGGCCGTTCATCGCACGACTTGACGACGGCGGTGCCGCCTGGCTGCGGTGGCATCTCGACCGCTTCGTCGTCGCAGGACTCCCGCTCGCACGGGCGGGGGAGGCAGTACCACGGATCACGCACACCGATGACGACACGACGAGAATGGGGGATGAGGATGAGTGATCACGGGGACCCGATGATGGTGCACGAGCACACGCCGGGGCAGCGGGGGGACCATCAGGTCGACGAGCTGCTGGCGACGATCGTGCGCACGATGGCCGAGATGGAGCAGGGGCGGCGGCCGGTCGCCGCGCTCGACCCGATCTCCAGCCCGCTGGCAGCACGCCGGATCCGACGGCTGGTGCGGGACGTGCGGTTCCACGAGTGCACCGCACGACGGGACCGGCGCCCGCTGACGATCCCCGTGCAGGCGCGGACGACGGCCTCGTTCCACCCCAGTGCCGGGGTGACCGAGGGCGTGGTGGTCGTCAGCACGCCCGAGCGGGCACGCGCGTACTGCGTGCGGCTCGAGCAGGAGGGTGACCGGTGGCGGCTGGTCGAGCTCGCGCAGCCGGACTGCAGCCTGCAGGCGGTCGTGACCCACGCGTCACGCACCGGTGCCGTCTACGTCGACCGTGCGGGCAAGCGCCGCTCATCCGCTCGGGAGGGATCCGAGCGACGCGGTGACGTCGACGGACGCCGTGACGGCTCGGGCGCCGCGCCCGGCGGGCAGGGCGTGCCGGGCGATCCCGACGGGGAGGCCGACGACGACGGGACCGGCTCGGCACCTGCGCTGCGCTGACCCGCGGCGGTCGCCGCCCCGTCCGCGCGGCGGTCAGGCCGCGCCGTGGCAGCGCTTGTACTTCTGGCCGCTGCCGCACGGGCACGGGTCGTTCCGACCGACCCGCTCGCCCGCGACGTAGGTGCTGCCGGCGCTGGCGACGGGGCGCACCGACCGCCCGTCGTCACGTCGCGACGGGGCGGTGCGGCCGGCGGTCGTCGCCCGCTGCTGCTCGCGCAGCGGCACGGCGGCGGCCGCCGCGCCGACGGCCCCGCCCCCATCGGGACCGGTGGGGGCCGCGCCCTTCAGCACGCCCGTCGCGTCAGGGACGGCGGTGCGCTCCACGGGCAGGCGCATCACGTAGGTGACCGCCTCCTCCTTGACGCCGGACATCATCGCGGCGAACGAGTCGTAGGCCTCACGCTGGTACTCGGTCAGCGGGTCACGCTGCCCGACGGCACGCAGCCCGATGCCGTCACGCAGGGCGTCCATCTCGTACAGATGCTCCCGCCACTTCCGGTCGATGACGCTGAGGACGACCCGGCGCTCGACCTCGCGGAGCACGGCGGTCCCGCCGACCTCCTCCTCGCGGCGGGCGTACGACGCCCGCAGGTCGGCGGTCGCCAGGGCGACGAGGCGTTCGTGGTCGACCTCCTCGAGGTCGACGGTCGTCGCGTCGAACGTGCCGTCGTGGATGGTGGCGAGCCGGCGCTGGAACCCCTCGAGGTCCCAGTCCTCGGGGACGAGCTCCGCCGGGCAGTGCTCGGTGGCGATGCCCGCGACGGCGTCGGCGAGGTAGCGCTCGGCGAGGTCGGCGACGAACGCCTCGTCCCCGTCGAGGAGCCGCTGCCGCTGTCCGTAGACGATCTTGCGCTGCTCGTTGAGGACGTCGTCGTACTTCAGCACGTTCTTGCGCCGGTCGAAGTTGATGCTCTCCACCTGGCGCTGCGCGTTGGCGACGGCCTTGGTGACCATGCCGGCCTCGATCGGGACGTCGTCGGGCACCTTCAGCCGACTCATCACCCGCTCGACCGCCGAGGCGTTGAACAGCCGCATGAGGTCGTCCTCGAGCGACAGGTAGAAGCGGCTCGCCCCCGGGTCGCCCTGCCGGCCGGAGCGGCCGCGGAGCTGGTTGTCGATGCGGCGGGACTCGTGCCGCTCCGTGCCCAGGACGAACAGCCCGCCGAGCTCCCGCACCCGCTCGCCCTCCGCGGCGAACTCGGCGGCGAACCGCTCGTGGGCCTCGCGCGCGACGCGCGCCCGCTCCTCCGCGTCGGCCTCCTCCCCCAGCCGTGCGACCTCACGGCGGGCGTGCTGCTCGGCGTTGCCGCCGAGGATGATGTCGGTCCCGCGGCCGGCCATGTTCGTCGAGACGGTGACGGCACCGAGCCGACCCGCCTGCGCGACGATGTCCGCCTCCCGCGCGTGGTTCTTCGCGTTGAGGACCTCGTGCTTGACGCCGCGACGGGTCAGCAGGCCCGACAGCCGCTCCGACTTCTCCACCGACGTCGTCCCGACGAGGACGGGCTGCCCGCGCTCGTGCAGCTCGGCGATCTCCTCGACGGCCGCGGCGAACTTCGCGTCCTCCGACTTGTAGATGACGTCGGCACGGTCGTCGCGCACGATCGGACGGTTCGTCGGCACCTCGACGACCCCGAGGCCGTAGATCTCGAGGAACTCCGCCTCCTCCGTCTTCGCCGTCCCGGTCATGCCGGCGAGCTTGTCGTAGGTGCGGTAGTAGTTCTGCAGCGTGACGGTCGCGAGCGTCTGGTTCTCCGCCCGGACCGTCACCCCCTCCTTCGCCTCGATCGCCTGGTGCAGCCCCTCCGAGTAGCGGCGGCCGGCGAGCACCCGGCCGGTGTTCTCGTCGACGATCTGCACCTCGCCGTCGACGACGACGTACTCGCGGTCGCGGCGGTACAGGTCACGGGCCTTCAGGGCGTTCTGCAGGTGGTGGATCAGCGGGGTGTTGACCGACTCGTACATGTTGTCGATGCCGAGGAGGCGCTCGACCTTCGCCACCCCCTCCTCGGTGACGGCGACGGTGCGCTTCGCCTCGTCGACGACGTAGTCCCCGTCCTCCTCACCGGGCTGGGCCCCGTCGGCGCCGCGCGTGAGGTTCGGGGCGACCTTGCGGGCGAACACCTGGTAGAGGTCGGCCGACTGCTCCGCGGGACCGGAGATGATCAGCGGCGTCCGGGCCTCGTCGACGAGGATCGAGTCGACCTCGTCGACGAGTGCGAAGGCGTGACCGCGCTGCACCTGGCGGGACCGCTCGAGCACCATGTTGTCACGCAGGTAGTCGAAGCCGAACTCGTTGTTCGTCCCGTAGGTGATGTCGCACGCGTAGGCCGCCTGCTTCTCCTCGTGCGACGCCCCGGAGACGACGACGCCGACGGTCAGCCCGAGGAACTCGTGCACGCGCCCCATCCACTCGGCGTCACGTCGCGCGAGGTACTCGTTGACCGTGACGATGTGGACGCCCCGGCCGGTCAGGGCGTTGAGGTAGACGGGCATCGTCGACGTGAGCGTCTTGCCCTCACCGGTGCGCATCTCGGCGATGTTGCCGGCGTGCAGCACCGCCGCACCGAACACCTGCACGTCGAACGGCCGCTGCTCGAGCACGCGCCAGGCGGCCTCCCGGACGACGGCGAACGCCTCCACCTGGACGTCGTCCAGCGACGCGCCGTCGGCGATGCGGGCGCGCAGCACGTCGGTGCGGCCGCGCAGCTCGGCGTCCGAGAGGGACTCGATGTCGGCGCCGAGCGCGTCGACCGCGTCGACGACACGCTGGAAGCGCTTCGCCTCACGACCCTCGCCGAGGCGCAGGATGCGGTCGAACATGCGGACTCCGGGTCGGACGGACCGTGCAGGACGGCGGCGGCAGGGTACGCGACCCTCCCCGGCCGCAGGCGGCCCGGCCCGGCCCTGTGGACGGCGTGGGCACGGCGACCGGTCTCAGCCGCTCCGTGCCGCGACGCCGAGCGGATGGCCACCGGCCCGTGCGAGCGTCACGAGGATCACGGCCCCCGCGCCCGCCTCCCGCAGGGCCGCGGCGGCCCGCCACGCCGTCGCCCCGGTCGTGAGCACGTCGTCGACGAGGACGACGTCGCTGCCGGGCAGCGCGAGGTCGCAGCGGTACCGCTCCCCGTGGACGGGCCCCGGCTCGACGTCGAGGAGCCGGACCAGCGGGGTGTCGAGGGCGTCGGCGACGACGCCGGCGATCGCACGCGCATGGTCGATGCCGCGCTGCCGCACGCGGGCGGGGACGCTGGTGACCCAGGTGACCGCGTCGACGGCGAGCCGCATCGGCGCGAGCCGTTCGGCCAGTGGCGCGGCGAGCGGCTCCCAGCCACGCCGCGCGCCGCCGAGCTTCGCGGTCATGATCGCCGCGCGGACGGGCCCGCGGTAGGCGTAGGCGCTGAAGGTCGCGTCGACGGGGGCGTCGGACGGCCAGCAGCCGTGCCCGGCCGCCGGCGGTGCGGCGCAACGTGGACAGCCCGCCGGGAGCAGGCGCACCTCCGCCCGGCAGCGGTGACAGAAGGGCATCGGGGCGCGTGCACGGCAGGCGAGGCAGCGTTCGGGGAGGAGGAGGGCACGCACGCGCCGAGTGGAGCGGGAGCGGCGCCACCGCCGCGCGTCGACGTGCCGTGCTGTGGACGACGGACGCTCAGCCGGCCGGGGGTGCCTCGTCCGGCAGCATGATCGGGATGCCGTCGCGGACCTCGTAGCGCGTCGAGCACCCGGTGCAGATGAGCACCTTCCGCCGCTCCTTGTACTCGAGCGACGCCCGACAGGCCGGGCACACCAGGATCTGCAGCAGGCGTTCGTCGAGCACGGGCGACTCCGTCCGGTCAGACCGTCACGGTAGCGAGCAGGGCGTCGAGGTCGCTCAGGACGCGTTCGACGTCGTCGTGGCGGGTCGCCTCCACGTTGATGCGCAGCAGCGGCTCCGTGTTGGAGGCCCGCACGTTGCACCACGCCGTCCCGAGGTCGACGGTGATCCCGTCGAGCTCGTCGGGATCACGGTCGGCGTACGCGTCGCGGACCAGCGCGAGGGCCGCGGCCGTGTCGGTGACACGCCGGTTGCGCTCACCGGATCGGACCCGCGTCGCATGCGGCGCGACCGCGTCGGCGAGCGAGCCGCCGGCGGCGGCGACGGCCTCGAGCAGCATCAGCGCGGCGATCACGCCGGAGTCCGCCCGGTGGTTGTCGCGGAAGTAGAAGTGGCCGGAGTGCTCGACACCGAGCACCGCACCGGTGCGGGCCATCTCGGCCTTGATGAACGAGTGCCCGACGCGCGTCCGCACCGGTCGCCCACCGGCCGCGACGATCGCCTCGGGGACGTCCCGCGAGCAGATGAGGTTGTGCAGGACGGTCGCGCCGGGTTCACGTGCGAGCACGCGCGTGGCGACGAGCGCCCCGACGAGCGACGAGTCGACGGGGCGGCCGTCGGCGTCGACGGCGAACACCCGGTCCGCGTCCCCGTCGAACGCGAGCCCGAGGACCGCACCCTCGGCGACGACCCGCTCGGACAGGTCCACGAGGTTCGCGGGGTCGAGCGGGTCGGCCGGATGGTTGGGGAACGTGCCGTCGAGGTCGAAGTAGAGCGGCACCGTGTCGAGGCCGAGCCCGTCGGTGACGGCCGGCCACACGAGCCCCCCCATCCCGTTGCCGGCGTCGACGACGACGCGCATGCCTGCGAGCGTGACGTCGCCGGTGAGGAAGCCGCGCACGTGCGCCGCGAAGCGCGGCAGCAGCGGTTCGACGGTGCGCGTGCCCGGCACGTCCGCGACCCGGGGCGGACCGGCCCCGGTGAGGACCTCGGCGGCGAGGTCCCGGATGCGCGCGAGGCCGCTGTCGATCGCGACGGGCACGGCTCCGGCGCGGCACAGCTTCACGCCGTTGTGGCCGGCGGGGTTGTGGCTGGCGGTGAACATCGCGCCGGGCGCGTCGAGCTCCCCCGACGCGAACGTGACCCCGTCGGTCGAGATGAGGCCGACGTCGAGCACGTCGACACCCGCCGCGAGCAGGCCGTCGCAGAACGCGTCGACGAGCGCCGGGGACGACGGGCGCATGTCCCGGCCGACGATGAACCGACCGCCGGGGGCGGCCAGCTCCACCGCGGCGGCCGCGCCGAGGGCGCGTGCCACCTCAGGGGTCAGCTCGGTGTCGAGCCCGCGGACGTCGTAGGCCTTGACGATCCTGCCGAGCACGTCGGCCTCCGGCATGGTCGCCCTCCGCTCACGGCCGGAGCGGGGCCGCCGCTCCGGTGGTCCCGAGCAGGTCCGCGCACCACACCGTGGTCGTCGGGTCGGGCGCGAGCCGCAGCGGCTGCGGGCGCGCCGGCTGCGCGGCGCGCGGCTGCGCGACGGGACCCGGCCGCGACGGCGGTGCGGCACCCCGCGACGGTTCCGTGGCACCGACCGGGGCACCGAGGAGCACGTCCAGGCGGCCGGCGTCGCCGGCCGGTGCGGGGGCGGAGGGCGGAGGGGTGGCCGACCGGTCGGCCCCGGCGGGAGCGGCGTCGGGGGCGTCCTCGGAGACGACCCGTCGGACGGCGCTGAGCGCGGCCGCGAGGCGGTCCACGCTGCGATCCCGGTCGGGGCCGACCGGCGGCACGGGCTCCGCCGCCGTGTCGGGCGCCGGAGCGCGGTCACGCAGGGTCCAGCCGGCGGGCGGACCGGAGCGTGCCGCATGCGGGGAGCAGAGGTCGTAGGCGCCGGGGGCGTCGTCGGCCGCCAGCGGGTCGAGCATGACGGTGCGCTGCGCGTAGTCGAACCGCAGGGTGACCACGGCGGGCCGACCGCAGGCGGGGCGGACGCACGCGCGCACCACCGGCCGCGACGACGGCTCGGACGGGGACGGTGGGGCGGGCGACGCGGGCACGCGCGGACGGTAAAGCACATCGGTGTCATTCAGCAAGGAGGCGGGACCGCACCCTCCGCGACCGGCACCCTCGGCGCTAGCGTCCGCCGCATGCGAGACCGTCACGCACGCCACCGTCGCCGCGACACCGACCGGCGCCGCCGTCCCGTCGACGGTGCGCGCACCCGCAGCATGGACCGCTTCGCACGCCTCGTCGACGACGCCGTCGCGACGCTGCCGAAGGACTTCCTCCCCTACCTCGCGGACGTCAGCATCGCCGTCGCCGACGTGCCGCCCCCCGACCCGGTCGGTCGGGGCGACGAGGTGCTGCTCGGCCTCTACGAGGGGGTGCCGCGGACCGCGCGCGACGTGACCCCGCCGCCGCTGCCCGACCGCATCACCCTGTTCCGGCGGCCGCTGGAGGCGAGGGCACGGGACCGGCGCGACCTCGCCGAGCTCGTGCGCCACACGGTGCTGCACGAGGTCGCCCACCACTTCGGCATCGACGACGACCGGCTCGACGAGCTCGGCTGGGGCTGACCGCACACCGCCGCGCGGCTCAGGGCTCCGCGGGCACGACGCCGGGCACGACGGGCGGTGCGGCGGCGGGGGTCCGAAGGCTCGCGACCCAGCCGACGCGCTCCCGTCCCCCCTCGACCGGTGGCACGGCCCCCCACGCGTCCGCGGGGGTCGCGGCGAGCGCGACCGGCTCGCGGACCTCCTCGCCCATCGTCGTGCGGGCGACGACCAGCCCCGGTCCGCCCTCGACGACGGCCGACCACGTCGCCGCCCCGGCGAGCGGGAGGACGATGCGGCCGACGGCGTCCGGCGCGATCGTCGGTGCGGCGACGCGCACCTGCGTCGCGCCCGCGTCGGGGTCGGCGGGCCGGGTCGTCAGCAGCACCTGCGGCGTCACCTCCGACGCGGCCCGGTTGACGACGTGGAGGACGGTCGTCCGTCCCGGCGCGCCGACGCCGGCGACGGCCCACCGGACGTCCGGTGCGGGTGAGGCGGTGACGTGGACGAGCCCGGTGCGGGCGATGTCGTCCGCCCGGTAGCGGGCGCCGCCGGCGACGAGGACGCCCGACGTCGTCGAGCGCACCGTCACCCCGACGGCGTCGGTGCCGTCCGTGACGAGGTCCGCGGTCGGGATGCGCTCGAGGGCTCCGGGACCGACGTCGACGGCCTCCACCCCCACGGGCACGGTCGGGCCGTCGGCGGTGTGCACCGTCAGCTCGACGGTGACGGGCCGCGGCGCCGGGTTGAGGACCCACACCGCCCCGTCGACGTCCTCGCCGGTCGGCAGCCAGGGCAGCGTCCAGGTCACCTGCGGGCCGGTGAGCGGCGCGGCGGTGGCGACGCCCTCGACCCCGCCGAGCTCGGCGATCGCGGACTGGCGCCCCTCGACGGCGAGCCGGCCGGCGCCGACGGTCACGATCGCGGCGACGTCCTCCTGCTCGGGCACGTGGTCGTTGAGCACCACGGTGACGCGCCGGCCCGCCGGGACCGACACGTTGCGCAGCTGGATCGGCTCGACCGGTCCCGTCGGGGTGACGAGGGTCACGGCGAAGGTGGCGTCGGCGAGGAACGGGTTGGCGAGCCGGAGCAGCGCCCGCTCACCGCCGGTGGTGCGCAGGCCGACGACGGTCTGCACCGGCGCGTCGGCGGGCCGGCAGGCGGACGCGACGGCGCCGCGCGGTTCCCCCGGGCCGCTGTCGGTGCGCCACGCCTGCCAGGCGAGCAGCGGATGGTCGGCCCAGCCGATCCACGACCAGCCGTCGGCACCCGGGGAGACGGGGACGGGGACGAGCGTGCCGGGCGCGACGGGGCCGACGGCCCGGCGTGGCGACCCGCCGTCGGGTGCCTCGAGGCCGAGCACCAGCCCGCGGGACCGGACCCCACCGTCGTCCGTGGCGTCCTCGGTGGCGTCGTCGGTGGTCTCGTCCGCGCCGTCCGCGCCGTCGGCCGCGACGGGCGCAGCGGGCGGGGCGACGAGCAGCACGTCGGCGTCGGGCGCGCGCATGCTGGCGCCGGTGACGCACACCGCACCGCCGGCGGTCGGCGCCACGGGCGCGGTGGTCGTCGCGTCGCCGGCGGCACCGGCGGCTCCGACGCCGGGCACGGCGGGTGCCCCGACCACCCCGAGCAGGAACGTGGCGAGGAGGACGACGACGGTGGTCGCGGCGGCGGGCAGGGCGCGCAGGTCGAGGGTCATCGGGCGCCCTGACGTCGGGCGGCGTCGCGGCGAGCGAGCGCCGGCGGCCGCGCGGCGAGGGAGAGGACGAGCACGGCCCACAGGGCCTGCAGTCGCAGGCCGGTCCGCCGGCCCGGCGCGGCGGTCGCGACGACGTCGACGCGGGCCGAGGCGGGCACGTCGAGGGCGCGGACCAGCCCGTCGTCGCTCAGCACCGGGACGGCCGCACCGTCGACGCGTACCTGCCAGCCGGCGCCGAAGGGGACGGTGGCGACGAGGTCGCCCCCGGGGCCGCTGTCGCCGGTGAACCGCTCGGCGCTCGTGCGGGCGAGCGGCGCGGCGAGCTCGCGGGGGGCGACACCGGGATCGGGCACGCGGTCCGTGCTGACCCGTGCCGTGGCGATCGCCGCACCCGGCACCGCCCCGCGGACGCGGGCGACGAGGCCGTCCAGTGACGGCAGCGGGTCGAGGGCCGACTGGGCCCGCAGGCGGGCGCGGAGCAGCGGGTCGACGTGCTCCTCGGGGACGAGGACGACGCCGACGCCGAGGCGTCCGAGGCGGTCGGCGGCGCGCGGGTCACGCCCGTCGAGCAGGTCGTCGACGGCGTCGGCGAGCGCCGCGGCCGTGCGCGGGTCGTGCCGCACCCCGAAGGCGGCGAGGTCGGGGCCGGACGCGGGGACGACCTCCCACACGACCCCGTCCTCGGTCGCTCCGATGACGAGCAGCCGGTCGGGCGGGACGGACCCGAGGGTCGCCAGGTAGGCGGGGACCGTGTCGGTGCGGGACAGGCCGGGGGTGCCGGTGACGGCGAGGCCGAGCAGTCCGACGACGAGCAGCCCGGCGGTGGCCGTGGACGCACCGGCGACGCCGACCTGACGCCAGCCGAACCCGTGCCGTGCGAGCACGGCCGGCGCGTCGGCGGCGCCTCGCCCGGCGACGGCGACGTGCGCGGCCGTGGCGAGGAGCAGCAGCGGCCCGGGGGCGACGGCGCTGCCGACGGCGTCGAACCACCATGCGAGCAGCGGCGCGGTGAGCCCGACCACGAGCAGTGCGAGCGCCGCACGCCGCACGGTGCGCGACGCGGACGCGACGGCGACGACGAGCGACCCGGCGATGCCGGCGAGCACGAGCCCGGCGCCGGCCGCACCGAGCAGGCGCCCCGTGGGGTCGAGGGCGAGCCAGCGCAGCGGATGCCCACCGAGGGTGGGGCCGGCGGGGCCCAGCGCGTCGGCGAGGACCGCGGGGAGGCTCAGCAGCCACGGGCCGAGCAGCGGCAGCGGGAGGAGGGTGACGACGACGCTGCGGGCGATGAGCGTGCGCCGCCACGCGGGGTCGTCGACGGCGACGACGGCGTGGCCGACCCCCGCGAGGAGGAGCACCGGGAGCGCGAGCACGAGGAGGGGGACGAACGCGACGAGCACCGCGAGCAGCACGGCGCTGACACCGATGCGCCGCCAGACCCGCTCGACGGCCGCGTCGGCGGACAGGATCGTGTTCGCGGTCACGGCGAGCGCCGGCAGGGCGAGGAGGACGACGACGGTCGTGAGGTCGCCGGTGGTGAGCGCGGCGAGCGCCGGTGGCGACAGCGCGTAGGCGAGTCCGAGGACGACCCGCGGGAGGACGGCGGGCAGGTGCGGGGCGAGGGCCCGCACGGCGAGGGCCCAGGCGAGCAGCGGGGCGGCGAGGAGCAGGACCCGCAGCGCGGCGTCCCCGCCGGCCCACTGCAGCACGCCGAGGACGAGCTGGGACGGCGACGGGTCCAGGGCGCTGAGCGTCGCGCCGCTGTCGTGCCAGCCGGCGAGATGGCGCGTCAGGAGCCCGTCGCCGGCGGGGAACGGCAGCAGCTGGCCGCCGCGGACGACGCCGGGGAGGAGGAGGTCGCGCAGGCCGACGAGCAGCAGGACGACGACGGGCGGGACGAGGACCTGCGCGGGACGGGTGACGAGGCGCTGCCGCAGGGAGACGCCGGCCGGGGGCGCATCGGGCGCGGGGGCCGGTGGCCGCTCGCGATCGACGTCGGTGCGGCCGCCGTCGGTGCGGCCGTCCGGTGACGGCCCGACGAGCTCCCCCTGCAGCGTCGCGCTCGGATCGCTCTCCGCCGAGCCGAGGTCGTCGGACACCGGATCGCCGAACAGTCGGTCCAGGACGGCCTCGAGGTAGGCCTGCAGGCGTGGGGTGACGCGTCCGAGACGGAGGGCGATCTCCCGGTCGCTCCGCCGGCGGGCGCGCTGGACGCGCCGACGACGGCGCAGCGTCCCGCGCAGGTGGGTGAGCGTCCAGCCCCATGCGGCGACGGTCGCCCGGGCGTCGGCGATGCGCCGCGTGAGGAGGAAGCCCGCGACCTTCGCGACACCGACGACGAGTGCGAGCGGGACGACGGCGAGGAGCCGCTCGGGGCCGTAGTTCGTCAGCAGCGCGGTGAGGGTGTTGCGCTCCGCGAGCTCCCGTGCACCGACGCCGCCGGCGCCGACCGGCCGCCGGTGCTCGGCGGCGAGCGCCGCGTGCCAGCCGACCGCCGAGGGCACCACCACGACGTCGTGGCCGGCGACGGTCGCGCTCCAGCAGAGGTCGAGGTCCTCCCGGAACGCGCGGGCCCGCGGGTCGAAGCGTCCGAGCGCGTCGAGGACGCGCCGTCGGACGAGCATGCCGGCGGTGGAGACGAACAGGACCTGACGGTCACCGTCGCGCTGCCCCTGGTCGAGCTCGTCGGGGTCGAGACCGTCGTCGACGCGCCCGGTGAGGTCGATGGTGGCGCCGACCGACTGCAGGCGGCGGCGGTCGTGCGCCCACCGCAGCTTCGGGCCGACGATCCCGACCCGCTCGTCCGCGAGCGCCGCGACGAGCCGCGAGACGGCGTCGGGCGCCAGCTCGAGGTCGTCGTGCACGATGAGGACGAGGTCGTCGTCGGGCGGGGTGGTGCGACCGTGCAGCGCGTCCCGCGCGTCCACGGCGTCGAGCGCGAGGTCGACCCCGCCGGGCAGCCCGAGGTCACGGTCGGCGACGATGACCCGCTCGGGACCGAGCAGCTCGACGAGGAGGCCGGTGGTGCCGTCCGTGCTGGCGTTGTCGACGGCGACGAGCTCGAGGTCGACGTCGGTCTGGGCGACGAGGGCGGCGACGGTGCGGCGCAGGGTCGCGATCCCGTCGTGCGTGACGAGCACGGCGACGATGCGCGGACCGTGGGACGACGCGATGGTGGGGTTCTCCGGTCCGGCGCTGCGGACCCCTCGCGCGGGAGCGGACGTGCGGCCGCAGCGGTGACTCGACGCCGGCGGAACCTATCAGCGGACGACGGGGGCCTCGGGGCCGTCGAGCGGCCGTCGGGCCGGGCCGCTCAGGCGCTCAGCCGCCCCATGCGGGCGACGCCGACCCGCTTCGCCCGGCGGCGCTCGCGCTCGGAGAGGCCGCCCCAGATGCCGAACCGCTCGTCGTTGTCGAGCGCGTACTGGAGGCACTCGTCACGCACGGGACAGGCGGCGCAGATCCGCTTGGCCTCCCGGGTCGAGCCACCCTTCTCGGGGAAGAACGCCTCGGGGTCGGCGTCGAGGCAGCGCGCCTCGAGCATCCAGTCGTTCGCGCCCTCCTCCTGCTCGTCGTGGCCGAGGACGGAGGTGAGGTCGACGGACGGGTTGCTCACGGAGGACTCCTGGTGGGTGCGGGCGTGACGGACAGGCGTGGAACTACACGGCCGTCATTCTCCCAGCCGCCCGAGGCCTGTCAAGCGGCGCACCACCGCAGGCTGCGTCCCTGTGGAGGAACGACCACAACATGTGGGATGATGAAGTCGTTTCAGGATGGCGCGAGCGAGCGCCGCGCAGAGTGAGCGTCCACCGCTCATCGGGGCCGGCGGGCCCCTGCGACCGTCAGATCAGCCCGTCCAGCGCCTCCCGGAGGCGCTGCAGGCCGTCACGGAGGCGGGACTTCGCCGTGCCCTCGGGGATCCCGAGGACGCGCGCGACGTCGCGATAGGTGTGGCCGCCGAAGTACGCCAGCTCGATGGCCTCCCGCTGCCGGTCGCTGAGCTCGGCGAGCGCGCGCCGGACCTGCCAGTGCTCGAGCCGCAGCTCGACCTCGTCGGCGACGACGTCGACCTCGCGGACCTGGCTGCGGCGTGCGACGCGGTCATCGCGGTCCCGGCCCGCCTGCTCGCTGCGGACACGGTCGACGGCGCGCCGACGGCTGAGGGTGGCGACCCAGCCGGTGACGGTCCCCCGGTCCGGGTCGAAGCGGTCCGACTTCGCCCAGACCTCGGTCAGGACCTCCTGCGCGACCTCCTCGGCGATCGACGGGTCGCGGACGACGCCGCGCGCGACGCGCAGCGCCTGGGGGCGGATGCGCTCGACGAGCGTGGCGAAGGCACGCTCGTCACCGGCGGCGGTGGCGACGAGGAGGTCCTCGCTCGTCGACGGGCTCGTCGCGGGGCCGGAGGCCGTGACACGGCCGGCGGCGGGGGCGGCAGCGGTCGGGAGCAGGACGTCGGACACGGGGACCTCCTCGGTCGGCCCCCAGTATGACGTTCTGTAGAGGTTCTGTCAAGCTACTTGTGGAGGTTCACCCGTGGCCGGTGGTGGTCGCCCGCGGTGCGCGGGGCTCCGCGACCAGCGAGTAGTCGGTCCGACGCTGCGCGACCGGCCGACCCACCGCGTGCGCCGCCGCCTCGAGCGCCTCCGGGGACTGCCGGACCCCGTGCGACGACCCGGCCATGCGTGAGATCGTCTCCTCCATCAGCGTGCCACCGAGGTCGTTGCAGCCGCCGGCGAGCAGCACCCCCGACGCGTCGAGCCCCAGCTTGACCCAGGACAGCTGCACGTTGTCGATGGCCCCCGCGAGCAGCAGGCGGGCGACCGCGTGGACCCGCCGGTCCTCCACGAACGTCGAGCCGGGACGCGCGACCCCCGCGAGGTAGATCGGGGCCAGCTGGTGCACGAACGGCAGCGGGACGAACTCGGTGAACCCGCCGCTGCGCTCCTGGAGCGACCGGAGCAGCTTGAGGTGAGCGACCCAGTGCCGCGGCTCGTCGACGTGCCCGTACATCATCGTCGACGTGGAGGGGATCCCCAGCGCGTGCGCCGTCGTGACGACCTCGATCCACTGGGCCGTCGGCAGCTTGCCCTTCGTCAGCACCCAGCGGACGTCGTCGTCGAGGATCTCCGCCGCCGTGCCCGGGATCGACCCGAGCCCGCGGCGGCGCGCCTCCTCCAACCACTCGCGGACGCCGATGCCCAGCCGCCCCGCCCCGCTGACGACCTCCATCGGGCTGAAGGCGTGCACGTGCAGGTCGGGGACCCGACCCTTGACGGCGTCGAGCACCTGGAAGGGGTGGTCGCCCGGCAGGTCCGGATGGATGCCCGACTGGATGCACACCTCCGTCGCGCCCGCCTCCCACGCCTCCTCCGCGCGGTCGGCGACCTCCTCGAGCGACAGGGTGTAGGCGTCGGGGTCGTCGCGACGCTGCGCGAACGCACAGAACCGGCAGCCGACGTAGCAGACGTTCGTCGCGTTGATGTTGCGGTTGACGACGTAGGTCACGAGCGGTCCGACCCGTTCGGCGCGCACCTCGTCGGCGGTGCGCGTCAGCGCGTCGAGCTCCACCCCGGACGCGTCGAACAGCCGCAGCGCCTCGTCGTCGTCGAGGACGACGCCCCGCGCCGCACGCTCGAGGCTGCGGGCGACGTCGCGCCGGACGCGCGACCGTGGCGGGGCCTCCGGCCGCGGCGCGTTCGCGGCGACGACACCCTCCGCGACCGCATGCACGTCCCCGAACACGGCCCGGTGCACCGCGTCGTCGCGGTCGGCGGCGCGTGCGTTGCGACCGTCGGCCGCCGAGTCCTCGCCACCGTCCCCGTCGATGACGGCCCGCATGGCCTGCGACATCCCGTGCGGCTCGACGACCGGGTCCTGCCACACCTGCGGCTGCGGCCGCGTGGCCGGATCCGCGAGCCCGTCGGGACCCGCGAGCGCCGTCACCGGTGCGCGCATCCGGCCGGCGAGCCACGGGTCGGGGGTCGTCACGTACTCGGGGTAGGCGGTGAGCCGCTCGCTGAGGACGAAGCCGCCCTCCTCGCTGACCGCCGCCAGCCGGTCGAGCGCCGGCCACGGCGCCTCCGGGTTGACGTGGTCGGGCGTCACCGGGGACACCCCGCCCCAGTCGTCGATGCCGGCGGCGAGCACCCGGCCCATCGCGTCGGGCGACAGGTTCGGGGGCGCCTGCAGGTGCACGGTCGGACCCAGCAGCACGCGGGCCGTCGCCACCGCCGCGACCATCTCGTCGGCGTCCGGCTCCGGCGCGTCACGCATCGCCGTGTCGGCCTTCGCACGGAAGTTCTGGACGATGACCTCCTGCAGGTGGCCGTAGCGGCGGTGCGTCGCCCGCAGGGCCAGCAGCGTGTCGACCCGCTCCCCCGGCGTCTCCCCGATCCCGATGAGCATCCCGGAGGTGAACGGGACCGACAGCCGACCCGCGTCCTCCAGCGTCCGCAGGCGCACCTCCGCCCGCTTCGTCGCCGCATGCTGGTGGGCCTCGCCGGGCGCGTGCAGCCGGTCGCTGACCTGCTCCAGCATGATCCCCATCGACGGCGCCACCTGCTTGAGCGACGCGAGCTCCGACCAGGACAGCAGTCCCGGGTTCAGATGCGGCAGCAGCCCCGTCTCCTCGATGACGAGGATCGCCATCGCCCGCAGGTACTCGATGGTCGACGTGTAGCCGCGCGCCTCGAGCCACTCGCGCGCCGCCGGGTACCGCTCCTCGGGTCGGTCCCCCAGCGTGAACAGCGCCTCACGGCAGCCGGCCTCCGCGCCGGCACGGGCGACGGCGACCACCGCCTCGGGGGCGAGGAACGCGGGGCTCGACGCGCGCGGCGGGTGCGCGAAGGTGCAGTAGCCGCAGGCGTCGCGGCACAGGTGCGTCAGCGGCACGAACACCTTGCGCGAGTAGGTGACGCGCGGTCGGCCGTCGGCCGTCCGGCCCCATGCACCGTCCGCGTACCAGGGCGCGGCCGCGCGCACGCGCCCCGCGACCGCGACCAGGCGCTCGAGGTCCTCGTCGCGCGCCGTGAACAGCGACGCGGCCTCCGTCCGTCCGAGGGCGCGGCCGTCCTCCGCCCGCCGCAGCGCACGCGGCAGCGTGCGCGCCAGCTCGTCCGCGGTCGGCTCCGCCTCCGGAGCGACGACGTCGGTCGCCGTCACGGGACGACCGGCAGCAGCGCCGGCGCACGGTGCTCGTCGGGCAGCGTGTCCGCCGGCCAGCGCTTGCGGGAGATGCGGGAGAGCTTCACGAGCAGGTCCATCGCGACCGGGTCGCTCTCCCCCGGCCGGACCTCGACGAGCCCCGCATCGACGACGCCCCGCATCCAGTCCTCACCCCGCTGCGTGCGCACGACGGCGAGCGTCCAGTCGCCCTCCGCGCCGATGCCACCGCACGAGATGTCGGCGTGCTCCGCGGCGAAGTCCGGGCACAGCTGGCAGCCGGGGCGCGTGTGCGGGTGGAAGCGCTTCAGGGGGATCTCCTGGTAGCCGCCGTCGCGCGTCCAGACCTGGAAGACGCCCTTGATGTTGATCTTGACGACGTCGGCGACGTCGATCCCGTGCTCGGCGAGGACCTCGCGCTGACCGTCGTAGGTGAACGTCTTCGAGCACAGCAGGCCGAGGGTCAGCGCGATCCGTCGGGCGTACTTGTTGACGCCGCGGGCGGGGAGGCTGCCGTTGATCGACGCCTGGCACGACATGCCGACGAGGGCGAGCTGCCGCAGCCCACGCTCCTCCGCCTCGGCCATGGCGAGCGGGTTGGCGGCGTACGTGTACCGCGACCCGGCCGAGGCGAGCACCTCCTCGCGGGTGGTGACGACCGTCGGTGCGGCGTCGAAGGGGCCACGGGTCGTGTCGTCGATGCGGGACGTCAGCGCGCCGTCGATCAGCCCCTCCTGCAGCCCCCAGACGAGCAACGAGGACACGAGCCCGCCGTCCTGCCCCACCTCGGCGATCGCCGCGTCGGTGGTGCGGGCGAGCAGCACCGAGCGGGCGACGCCGTAGACCTCGTCGGGCTCACGGACCCGGCCGAACAGCTCGGTGTCGAGCTCGGTCTCCCAGGCGCGGAAGCGGGGGCAGGCGCGCGTGCAGACGTCGCAGCCGCGGTCGCCGATGACGCACTCGTCGTGCCCCATCCCCTCACCGATCTGCAGGGGGTAGGAGTCGTCGGTGTAGCCGAGGACGTCCCGCGGGCACGCCATGACGCACGCGGCGCAGCCGGTGCACAGGCCCGTGTCGACGACCTCGTGGTAGAGCTCGCGCCAGTGCACGTCGCCCATGCGACCTTCTCCCGTCGCCCGGGGGTGCACGGGCGACACGGAGCAGGCTACCGACCGGGGGCATGCGGGCGGTCGGGACCACTGGCGTAGGCTCCCCGACGCTGCCGGTCCGAGAGGCTCCCCATGGTCGTCGTCCTCGCCGGAGGCGTCGGTGCCGCCAGGTTCCTGCGTGGACTCACCGCGGCCGTCGACCCGGCGGCGATCACGGTGGTGGTCAACGTCGGCGACGACGTCGAACTGCACGGGCTGCGCATCTGCCCCGACCTCGACTCCATCACCTACTGGCTCACCGACCTCGTCCACCCGGAGCAGCAGTGGGGGCGCGCTGACGAGCGCTTCACCGTCCGAGACGAGCTCGAGCGGCTCGGCCACGAGCCCTGGTTCACCCTCGGCGACCGCGACCTCGCGCTGCATCTGCACCGCACCGCGCTGCTGCGCGAGGGCGTGCCGCTCTCGACGGTGACCGCCGACGTGGCCGCCCGGCACGGTCTCGCGCTGCGGCTGCTGCCTGCCTCCGACGACCGCGTCGAGACCCGCATCCACACCACCGACGGACGGGACCTCGGGTTCCAGCGCTGGTGGGTCGGCGAACGGGCCGCACCGGACGTCGCCGACGTCGAGTACCGCGGTGCGGCCACGGCGCAGCCGGCTCCCGGCGTCGTCGAGGCGATCGAGCGCGCCGACGCGATCGTGATCGCCCCGTCGAACCCGGTCGTGTCGATCGCGCCGATCACGGCGGTCCCCGGGATCGCTGCGGCGCTGCGGTCGACGGCCGCGCCGATCGTCGGCATCTCACCGATCATCCACGGGCGGGTCGTGCGCGGGATGGCCCATCGGCTCCTGCCCGCGGTCGGCACCGCGGTCGACGCGGCCGCCGTCGGCCTCGCCTACGGGGCACGGCGTGACGGCGGCCTGCTCGACGGGTGGGTGCTGGACACGGCCGATGCGGACGGGCTGGAGCGGCTGCATGCCGCCGGTCTCGCCGCGACCGCGACCGCGACGCTCATGGACGACCCCGAGCTCGCCCGACGGCTGGCCCGGACGTCCCTCGAGCTCGTCGGGGTCGACCCGGCCGCAGCGGGCCGCGGATGAGCGAGCGACCCGCGCCGGAGGTGCACGTCGTCGCCGTGCCGACCGCGCACCGGTTCCGGCCGGGCGACGACGTCGCCGGCGTGCTGCGTGCGGCGCTCGCCGCGGCCGGGCTGACCCTCGACGACGGGGACGTCGTCGCCGTCGCCTCGAAGGTCGTCGCCATCGCCGAGGGGGCGCTGCTCCCCTGGCCCGACGCGGCGCCCGACGACGGGGCGGAGGCGACCCGCCGGGCGCAGGTGCGCGCGCTGGCCCGCGCCCGCGCGCAGGAGATCGTCGTCGAGGCGCCCTGGGTGACGATCACCCGCACCCACCACGGGTTCGTCGCGGCGAACGGCGGGATCGACCGGTCCAACGTGCCGGGGGACGGTGCGCTCGACCTGCCCCACGATCCGGACGGGAGCGCCGCGACGATCCGCGCGGCGCTGCACGCGACGACCGGCCGCGACGTCGGGGTCCTCGTGACCGACACGTTCGGCCGCTCGTGGCGCGTCGGGCAGACCGACGTGGCGCTCGGGGCGGCGGGCGTGACGGTCCTGCGCGACGAGCGCGGCGCCACCGACCTCGACGGGCGGCCCCTCGACGTGACCGTCGCCGCCGTCGGGGACGCGCTCGCGGCGGCCGCCGACCTCGTGCGCACGAAGGCGAGCGGCGCCCCGTTCGTGCTCCTGCGCGGCCTCGCGCACCTCACCTCCGCCGGCGGCGCGGCCGGGGGGAGCGGCGCGGAGCTCGTGCGCCCCGTCGACGAGGACCTGTTCCGCCGCGGTGGGGCCGACGCCGTGCTCGACGGCGTCATCGCCCGCCGCACGGTGCGCGCCTTCGACCCGGACCGGACCGTGCCGGAGGACACCCTCGCGGAGGCGGTGGCCGTCGCCACGACCGCCCCGGCGCCGCACCACACGCGACCGTGGCGGTTCGTGCGGCTCACGCCCCCGGTGCGTGGCGACCTGCTCGACGCGATGGCGGACGCCTGGCGCGCCGACCTCGCGGGCGACGACCTCGACGCGGCGACGATCGAGCGGCGCGTGGCCCGCTCCGACGCCCTGCACCGTGCGGCCCCCGAACTGCTCGCCGTGTTCGTCGACCTCGACGGTGCCCACACGTACCCCGACGAGCGTCGTGCGCGCGCCGAGCGCGACCTGTTCGTCCTCGCCGGCGGCGCCGCCATCGAGGCGCTGCTCGTCGCCCTCGCGGCCCGCGGCCTCGGGGCCGCCTGGACGTCGTCGACGGTGTTCTGCGGTGACGTCGTCCGCCGCGTCCTCGCGGTCCCCGACCGGTGGGAGGCGCTGGGCACGGTGGCGGTGGGCTGGCCGGCGGCGGCCGTCCCGCGTCGCCCCCGCCCCTCGGCCGAGGGGGTCTACGAGTCCCGGTGACGGGGCGGCACGACCTCCGCGCCCTCGCGGGCCGACCTGCCTAGGGTTCCGCGCATCCGGGGTGACCCGGGGCCGTGCCGGGGCCGTCCCGGACGGAGCGTCATGGCGGACGCGGATGCGGGGCCGGGAGCCCGCACCCGAGTGCAGCGGCCGCCCACGAACCTGACGACGATCGGGCGCCCCACCCGTCCCTCGTCCGACGGACGACCTGCGGAGGAAGAGCGTGAGCGCACCCACCACCACGGCCGAGGGCGGGTTCCTCGACCGGTACTTCGAACTGAGCAAGCACGGCACGAACGTACGGACCGAGGTCCTCGCGGGCGTGACGACGTTCCTCGCCATGGCCTACATCATGGCGCTCAACCCCATCATCCTGTCCGACGCGGGGATGGACTTCAGCGCGGTGTTCGCCGCGACCGCCCTCGCCGCGGCGATCGGCAGCGCCATCATGGGCCTGTGGGGCAAGCTCCCCATCGCGCAGGCCCCGGGGATGGGCCTCAACGCGTTCTTCGCCTACACCGTGGTGCTCGGCCTCGGCGTCCCGTGGGAGACGGCGCTCGCGGGGACGTTCGTCTCCGGGCTCGTGTTCCTGCTGCTCGCGGTGACCGGCCTGCGCCGGCTCGTCATCAACGCCATCCCGGTGCCGCTCAAGCTCGCCGTCGGCGCGGGCATCGGGCTGTTCATCGCCTTCATCGGGCTGAAGGAGGGCGGCGTCATCGTCAACGACGACACCGTCCTCGTCGCCCTCGGTGACCTCGGCAGCACGAAGGTCCAGCTGGCCCTGTTCGGCATCGTCATCACCGCCATCATGCTGGCCCGCGGGATCCGCGGTGCGGTGCTGTACGGCATCCTCGGCACCACCGTCGTCGGCGTCGTCGTCGGCTTCATCGCCGCTCCCGAGGCCGTCGTCGGCTCCGTCCCGAGCCTCGCCCCGACGTTCGGGGTCGCCTTCGGCGCCCTGTCGGACCTGCTGACGCTCGACCTCGCGCTGGTCGTGTTCGCCATGCTGTTCGTCGACTTCTTCGACACGGCGGGGACGCTCATCGCCGTCACGAAGCAGGCGGACCTGCTGACGCCGGAGGGCGAGCTGCCCAACGGCAACCGTCCGCTCGTCTCCGACGCGGTCGCGACCGTGTCGGGGGCGGTGCTGGGGACGTCGACCACCACGTCCTACATCGAGTCGTCCTCGGGGGTCGGCGCGGGCGGTCGGACCGGGCTGACGTCGGTCACGACGTCCCTGCTGTTCCTCGCGATGCTGTTCCTCGAGCCGCTGATCTTCACGATCCTCGATCACCGCGAGGTGACGACGGCGGCGCTGGTCCTCGTCGGCCTGATGATGGCCCGCCCCCTCGGGGAGATCGCCTGGGACCAGTGGGAGATCGCCGTGCCGGCGTTCGCAGCGGTCATCATCATGCCGCTGACCTACAACATCGCCTACGGCATCGCCTTCGGGCTCGTGCTGTATCCGATCATGATGGTCGCCCGCGGCCGGGCCCGTGAGGTCTCGCCCACGATGTTCATCCTCGCCGGACTGTTCGTCGTGTACTTCCTCGTGCGGACGCTGAGCTTCAGCTGACCGCACCGGCGACACGGTGAGGGGGCGGCCTGCGGGCCGCCCCCTCACCGTTGCACGCCGTGCGCGACGCGACGCTCAGTGCAGCGCCCGCCGCGAGGCGGCCGCCATCCAGCCGCGCGGGAGCGGCTCGACCCACCGCTCGAGCACCGCGTCCAGCGGGACCCGTGCACGCGCCCGGTCGACCCGACCGCGCCGCACGGCGGCCGGCAGCGCCCGCAGCCGCACGAGCGCCAGCAGCATGGCGAGCGGGGAGCGCACCATGGCCGCCACGGTCCGCAGCAGCCACAGCGGGACGACCACGGCCGCGTCCCGGCGGAGCGTCGCCGCCCCCTCCGTCCCCACGACGACCAGCGGATGGTTGGCGAGGTTCAGGACACGGACGCGGCGACGCCGCCGCGCCGACGCCCCCGCACGGGCGTGGTGGCCGACCGCCGTCGGCTCGTAGCGGGCGGTCCAGCCGCGCATGCGGGCGCGCAGGTCGAGCTCGACGTCGTCGAAGTACGCCACGAGGTCCTCGGTGAGGTACTCCCGCCGCGCCGCGGGGCCGCGCGCGACGTCCTCGAGCATGCTGCGCCGATGCAGGGCGAGCGCGCCGGAGACCCCGAACACCTCCCCCGGCGTGTCCGCGCGCCCGTCGTCCGGCTCCCCCGCATGACGGTTGAGGACGAGCCGGGGGCGGGTGAGCACGTGCCCCGTCGTATCGAGGAGCGCCTCCGTGCCGCCGGCCGCAGCGGTGCTCGTGACGGGCACGCCGATGTCGGCGGGGTCCGCGGGCAGCCGTCGCACCCGCGGCTGCACGCTGCCGCACTCCGGATGGGCGTCGAGCACGGCGAGCATCCGCGTCAGCGCGTCCGGTTCGAGCGTCGCGTCAGGGTTGACGAGCAGGACCGCGTCCGTGTCGGTGGCACGCACCGCGACGTTCACGCCGCCGCAGAAGCCCACGTTCGACGGG
Source organism: uncultured Nitriliruptoraceae bacterium (assembly GCA_913060655.1). Taxonomy (GTDB): domain Bacteria; phylum Actinomycetota; class Nitriliruptoria; order Nitriliruptorales; family Nitriliruptoraceae; genus CSBr16-57R1. Next base: position 46,984 of record CAJXTG010000002.1, read on the forward strand.
AGGCGGTGCACGGTGACCGGATGGCGCGGTCCGCCGGCCAGGAACCGGTCGACGACGGCGAGCGTGCCGTCCGCGCTGGCGTTGTCGACCACGACGAGCTCGAGCGGCGCGTGCTCGAGCGCGTCGAGCGCGGCGAGGCAGCGGGCGACGTGTGCCGCCGAGTCCCAGGTGACGACGACGGCGGCGACCCGCTGCACCTCAGCGCTGCCGGTCCGGCTCGGTCGCCGGTCCCGCGACCGGCCCGCTGACGTGCGCGGCGGGCGCGGCGAGCGCGCCGGGGGCGAGGAGCGCGCCGTCGAGCACCGCATGCTGGCCGACGGTCACGTCGGCGCACAGCAGCGACCCGGCGACGTCCGCGCCGTCGCCGATCGCCACGCCGGGCGCGGCGACGACGTGGGGACCGACCGCCGCGCCGCTGCCGACCTGCACCCCGTCGGAGAGCACGAGCGGCCCGTCGAGACGTGCGTCCGCGGCGATGCGGACGTCGGCGCCGACGCGGACACCGCGCAGGGCGTCGCGGCCCTCACGTGCCCCGAGGTCCTCGAGGTCCTCGAGCGGCGGCCACCGCATCGCGCCGTCGAGCACGAGCCGCTGCCCGGCGAGGAACCGCTCGGGGGTGCCGAGGTCGGTCCACACCCCGTCGTGCACGAAGCCGCTGAGACGCTCCCCCGACTCCAGCAGCGCGGGGAACACCTCGCGCTCGAAGCTGAGGGGGCCGGCGGCGAACCGGTCGAGCGCCCCGGCGGCGAGCACGTAGGCACCGGCGTTCACCGTGTCCTGGCCGGGCAGCGTGCCCGGCGGCGGCTTCTCGACGAACGCGCGGATGCGCTCGCCCTCGAGGACGCACACGCCGAACGTCGAGGTGTCAGGGACGCGGGTGAGGGCGATGGTGGCGCACGCCGCGGTCTCGGCGTGCCGGGCGACGAGCCCGGTGACGTCGAGGTCGCTGAGCACGTCCCCGTTGAGGACGAGCACCGGCTCGTCGAGCCCGAGCGTCGCCGCACGCACCCCCCCTGCCGTGTCGAGCGGTTCCGGTTCGGGGACCAGCGTGACGTCGAGCCCGTGCGGGGCGAGCAGCTCGACGAGCGGCTCGAACGGTGCCGTGTCCGCACCGACGACCAGCCCGACGCGCACGACGCCCGCCTCCCCGAGCCGGCGGGCGAGCCCGGCGAGGAACGGACCGCCGCAGAACGGCAGCAGCGGTTTGGGGAGGGTGTCGGTCAGGGGGCGCAGCCGTGTGCCCCGTCCCCCCGCGACGATCAGCGCGGTCGTCGGTCCGCTCATCGGCGCTCCCCCGTGCTGCTCCGGGTCGCCCCCGCACGGGCGGTGGCGACCCCGGTGGCGGCGGCCCACACGGCCAGACCCGGCCACAGCAGCGGCCGCAGCAGCCGCACGGGCGGCGACCCGTGGCGCGCGAGATAGCGGTCGAGGGACCGTGCGTGCAGCAGGCGGGCGCGGAACGGCCGACGCCGCGTCGACGCGCCGACCTGATGCTCGACGACGGCGGCCGGTTCGAAACGGATGCGCCGTCCGCGCGCCCGCAGCCGCACGCACAGGTCGACGTCCTCGACGAACAGCCGGTAGCCCGGGTCGAAGCCGCCCACCAGCTCGAAGTCGTGCCGGCGGACCGCGAACGCACAGCCGGAGACCCAGTCCACGTCGCAGGCCGCGACGGCGTCGGGGCCGGTCAGGTCGAGGGCGTGGTAGCGGCGCGTGGCCGCGTTGTCGGGCCGGAGGCGTCCGAGGGCGGCGTGCTGCAGGGCGGTGGGGACGTCCGGGGTGCGGCGGGCCGACGCCTGATGCGCGCCGTCGGGATAGCGCACCCGGGGGCCGACCAGCGCGACCTCCGGGTCGGCGTCGAGCGCGGCGACGAGCCGTCCGATCGCGAGGGGGCCGATGCGGACGTCCGCGTTGGCGATGACGGCGACGGACACGTCGTCGGGGAGCGCCGCGACCCCGGCGTTCGCCGCCCGACCGAACCCGACGTTGACGAGACGCAGCACGCGCGTCCGCGGACGCGTGGTGGCGACCGCGTCGGCGGTGCCGTCGGACGAGCCGGCGTCGACGACGACGACGGGACCGGCGAAGTCGTCGAGCGCGGCGAGGGCGGCGAGCACCTCGTCGCGGGTGTCGTGGGTGACGAGCACCACGCCCGCGGCGGACGCGCTCACGGCCCGTCCGCTCCGGGGGCGGTCGTCGGCCGTCCGGCCCGGACGCCGAGCTCGTCGAGCAGCCGGACGAGGGCGTCGCGCCAGTGCGGCAGCGGTCCGACCCCGAGGGTGCGGGCGTGGGTCGTGTCGAGCACCGACCACGCCGGTCGCGGCGCAGGGCGTGCGACGGCGTCGGACGACTGCCGCCCGAGGTCGACGGCACGACCGCTGAGGGCGAACACCGCCTCGGCGACGTCGAACCAGGTCGCGACCCCCTCGTTGACGAGATGGACGGTGCCGTGGCGGCCGGTGACGGCGAGCCGGCGGACCGCCGCCGCGAGGTCCCGGGTCGTCGTGGGCGAGCCGGTCTGGTCGTCGACGACACGCACCGGGTCGCCGACGTCGGCGAGCCGGAGCATCGTCCGGACGAAGTTGCGGCCCTGCGCGCCCGACACCCAGGCGGTGCGGACGATGTGGTGCGCGGGGAGCGTCTCCCGCACCAGCTGCTCACCGGCCGCCTTGGTCCGCCCGTAGACGCTCAGCGGGCGGACCGGGTCGGTCTCGGTGAACCCGCGCGGCGTCCCACCGGGACCGGACGGTGCGGCACCGTCGAACACGTAGTCCGTCGAGAAGGTCACCAGCGTCGCGCCCGTCCGCGCGCAGGCGCGGGCGAGCCACCACGGGGCGAGGGCGTTCACCCGGTGGGCGCCGTCCGGGTCGGCCTCGCAGCCGTCGACGTCGGTCGCGGCGGCGGCGTTGACGACCAGCGTCGGGCGGATCGTCGTGACGGCGTCGGCGACGGCCGCCTCGTCGGTCACGTCGAGCTGGTGGCGCGTGAGGCCGACGGGGTCGTGGTCGGCGAAGGCGTCGAGCAGGTCGTGCCCCAGCTGGCCGCCCGCGCCCGTGATGACGACCCTCACCGCGCGGCGCCCCGACGCTGCGACGCCCCACCGTCCTTGAGCGGACGCCACCAGTCCTCACGGGTGCGGTAGAACGCGATCGTCCGGTCCAGCCCCTCCTCGAACGACACGGCGGGACGCCAGCCGAGCGCCCGGATCGCGGTGGTGTCGACCGAGTAGCGCAGGTCGTGACCGGGCCGGTCGGCGACGTGTCGGATGCGCTCCTCGCCGACGCCGAACCGTTCGAGGAGGGTCATCGTGAGCTCGCGGTTGGTGAGCTCGTTGCCGGCGCCGACGTTGTAGACGCTCCCGGGCTCCGCCTCGGTCAGCACGAGCCACTGCGCGGCGGCGTTGTCCTCGACGTAGGTCCAGTCGCGCACGTTGCGCCCGTCGCCGTACAGCGGCACGTCGAGCCCGTCGATCAGGTTGGTGACGAACAGCGGGATGACCTTCTCGGGGTAGTGGTACGGCCCGAAGTTGTTCGCCGTGCGGGTCACCGAGATCGGGTAGCCGTAGGTCACCCCGTAGGCGCGTGCGAGCAGGTCCGCACCGGCCTTCGACGCGGAGTAGGGGCTGTTGGGCTCGAGCGCGTCGCCCTCCTTGAACGAGTCCGGCTCGGCGACGGAGCCGTAGACCTCGTCGGTGGAGATGTGGAGCACGCGCGGGACCTCGGCCCGACGGCAGGCGTCGAACACGACCCCGGCGCCGGTCACGTTGGTGTCGAGGAACGCCGCGGGTCCGTCGATCGAACGGTCGACGTGCGACTCGGCGGCGAAGTTGACGACCATGTCCGCGCCGGTCACGGTCGCGTCGACGAGCGCCGCATCGCGGATGTCGCCGTGCACGAACGTGTAGCGCCGGTCCTCGGCGACGTCGGCGAGCGACGCGGGGTTGCCCGCGTACGTCAGGGCGTCGAGGTTGACGACCTCGACGTCGTCGGTCTCGGCCAGCACGTGGCGGATGAAGTTCGAGCCGATGAACCCGGCCCCGCCGGTGACGACGAGCCTCACACGCGCCCCTCCGTGATCTCGACCTCGGCGTGGTCGCCGAGCAGGAACCGGTGCGCGGCGGGACGTCGTTCCGTCCGGGCGATCCGCACGTCCCTCCCGAGGAGCGACCCCTCGAGGCGGGGGACGTCGCGGAGATGACAGCGCTCCATCACGACGGAGTACTCGACCTCGCACCGCTCCAGCCGGCAGTCCCCGGCGATCGACGTGAACGGCCCGACGAAGACGTCCTCGAGCACCGTCCCCGGACCGATGACCGCGGGTCCGCGGACGTGGCTGCGGACGAGCCGGGCGCCGGCCTCGACGACGACGTCGGGCGTCACGGTGGAGCCCTCGGCGAGGGTGCCGTCGACGCGGCCCTCGACGGTCGACAGCACGACGCGGTTCGCCTCCAGCAGCTCGTCCTTCTTCCCGGTGTCGAGCCACCAGCCCTCCACGAGGGAGGCGCGGACCGGACGCCCCTCGGTGACGAGCAGCTGGATCGCGTCGGTGATCTCGAGCTCACCCCGCCATGACGGTTCGATCCGCCGGGCGGCGTCGAGGATCGCGCTGGTGAAGAGGTAGACGCCCACGAGCGCGAGGTCGGAGGGCGGGTCCTCCGGCTTCTCCACGAGCCGGACGATCGCCCCGTCGTCGTCGAGCTCGGCGATGCCGAAGCGGTGCGGGTCGGGGACCTGCTTGAGCAGCAGCTGCGCGGCGGGGGCGTCCCGCTCGAACGCCTCGACGACGTGCCGGATACCACCCTCGATGAGGTTGTCGCCGAGGAACATGACGAAGTCGTCGTCGCCGAGGAACGGTTCGGCGGTCAGCACCGCATGGGCGAGCCCGAGCGGTGCGTCCTGCGGGATGTAGGTCACCTCGAGCCCGAACGCCGACCCGTCGCCGACGGCGTCGCGGATCTCCGGTCCGGTGTCACCGACGATGATGCCGACCTCGGTGACGCCCGCGTCGCGGATCTGCTCGAGGCCGTAGAACAGGATCGGCTTGTTCGCCACCGGCACGAGCTGCTTCGCGCTCGTATGGGTGATCGGGCGCAGCCGACTGCCCGACCCGCCGGCCAGCACGAGACCCTTCACGGCCTGTCCTCCTGCACCGCGAGCGGCGCGCCCTAGGAGGTGGCGTCGTCACCGACGGCGACGACGACCTGCGTCCCGTCGGGGACCCGGACCCCCTCGGGCAGCGGCAGCAGCGGCGCTCCGAGCGTCGCGGCGACCCACCCCGCCCGGACCTCCTGCTCGGGCAGCGCGTAGACGGTAGTCGTCCCCAGCGCGTCCATCCGCGAGGGACCCGGACCGGCGGTGCCCCGGCTGCGGAAGCCGGCGCTGAGCAGCGTGTCCTGCACGATCTGGGTGCCGAGCTCACGTCCGCCGGAGAACAGCACGACGGTGGTCTGCCCACGGGTCTGCGCCGTCCCGCGGTCCGCCGGCGGCCGGCCGGCCCGCAGGTCGTCGAGCAGGGCCCGGGCGCCCGGCCCGTACGGCAGCACGTAGGCGCGGCCCTCCACGGTCCGTGGGTAGCTGGGCAGCGTCATCATCGGCAGCCCGTCCCGCACGACGCCGAGCAGCTCGCCCGACAGCGCCCGCATCTCCCCCACGTCCAGCCGGTCGTCGGTGACGAGGTTCGACGCGACGTCCTCGACGAGCTGGGACACGCGTGCCGGGTCGGTGAGCAGTCGCCCGTCGAGCAGCCCGGCGATCACCGAGCGGATGAACTGCTGCTGCCGGTCGATGCGCTCGAAGTCGGCCCGCGGACCGCTGCGGGACCGCACGAACGCGAGCGCGTCGCTGGGACCCATGTCGTGGCAGCCCGCCTCGAACGACGCGCCGCTCTTCGGGTCGACGAGCGGCCGTTCCAGACAGACCTCGACGGTGCCGAGGGTGCGGACGATGTCGATGAACCCGCCCAGCGAGACCATCGCGAAGTGGTTGACCGGGAGCCCGAGGTTGGAGCGCAGCGTGCGCAGCAGCGGGTCCGGACCGCCGGCGAACAGTTCGGTGAGCTTGCGCGGCGCACCGGCGTCGTCGAACACCAGCAGGTCGCGCGGGATGCTCAGCAGCGTCACCGTGCCGCGGTCCTCGCTGATCGCGACGTAGAGGATCGTGTCGCTCTGCTGGCCGGTGAAGTTGCCGAGCGTCAGCGCGGCCCGGTCCGCCTCGCTCAGCCCCGCCCGCGAGTCGGAGCCGACGACGAGGAACGAGCTCGGCCGCGCCGTCGGCTCGACGACGTCGAGCGCCGGGACCGTGATGCGGGTCAGGCTCGCGTCGGCACGCTGCAGCAGGAGCGTGGCGCTGGCTCCGGCGACGGAGGCGAGCAGCAGCGACACGGCACCGGCGAGCAGCCCGAGGCGGCGCAGCCCACGGTGGCTGCGGCCCCCCGTGCGCTCCTCGCCCCAGGCGAGCCGGTCACCGCTGCGCATCGTCCCCCCCGTCGATGGGAGTGGTCAGGTCCCGACCGAGCAGCACGACGATCGCGACCGGCTCCCCCTCGAACAGCGGTGGGTCGTCGACCGCCTCGATGGCGGCGGAGGGGAACTGCTCCGCGAGCAGGAACGCGACCGGCTCGGCCTCGCGGTCGCCCGCAAGGTAGTTGATGACGGTGCGCTCCCGATCGAAACGGACGTCGTTCCCGGTGCCCTCGACGGTGAACCCGGCGGCGGTGAGCTCGGCCTCGTACTGCGCCGCGAGTCCGGCGACGCCGGCACCGTTGAGCACGGCGACGCCGGTGACCGAACGCAGCCGCTCGACGTCCTCCTCCGGTTCGATGTCCTCGAAGGGCAGCCCGTCCTGCAGGCGCTGGAACCGGAGCATCGCCGCCTCCTCGAGCACGACGAGCTCGCCGGTGCTCGGGTTGCGGACCATCGGCAGCCGGTCGACGTCGATCGGCGTCACCTCCCCCAGCGCCGGTGCGAGGTCGATGAGCGACCGCACCCCGAGGTCGACGTCGGTGACGACCTGGCCGGCGAGCACGTCGACGACGGCACGCCCCTGCAGGGGGCTGCGCACGAACAGGGACGTGTCGACCTGCGCGGCGACGGCGCGGAGCACGGCGGCACCGCGGGCGAGGACCTCCTCGACGTCGGGGTCGCGCAGCCAGGCGCGGACGTCGTCCGGTGTCGGCTCGTCGCAGCCCCACCCGCCGCACACCTCGAGGGGTCCGAGCTCGCGCACCAGCCCCGGCAGCGCGTCGGTCGAGACGGCCACGACGTGGTCGAGCCGCACCTCGGTGTAGTCGATGATCGCGCGGGCGAGCCGGTCCGCGCCGAGCTCCCGCTGGACGGCGTCGAGCGACATCAGCCCCTGCCCGTCGACGACGACCTCGATGCTGCTGGGGATGACCAGCGCCGCCGGCTCCGTCCGCCCCCCACCGACCTGCAGAAGAACGGGCGGTGCGACCAGCGGGCTGGGTCGCGGCACCGTCGGATCGAGCGGTTCGACGAGCAGGAGCAGCAGCGTCGTCGCGTCGTCGGGCGCCTGCGCACCGGACGCCCCGAGCAGCAGCACGTCCTCGCGCAGCGCGGTGAGCGGGACGCCCTCGAGGCGGTTCGAGCCGAGCAGCCACAGGCCGCCGACGAACGCGGCCCACAGGACGGCGACGATGACGAGCCCGATGAGGGCGCGGAGCAGGACCCGCAGGAGGCGGACGGGCGAGCGGCGGCGGGTCAGCGTGAAGCCCGGCAGCTCCGACACCACGTCACCTCCCGCCCGCGGCCCGCGGCCCGCGCGCCGCCGCCTCCGGTCCCCGACCGGGACCCCGGGCCGCGGAGCGTAGGGCCGGCGCCGATAGCCTCCGCGGTCCCGCGACGGCGAACGGACAGGCTCGCATGCGCATCACGGTCGGGGCCCGACCGCCCGCCGCCGACGACGTCCCCGGCGCGCTGGAGGGCGCGGTCGCGCTCCTCGGGCAGCGGCCCGCGATCACCGGCCTGCATGCGGGCGAGCGGCGCGAGCAGGGGTTCGCCTCCCTCGCCGGCTGGGTCGCGAAGGGCGCGAACCTGCTCGCGCTGGAGGTCGGTGCCGCACCGGGCGACCGCCTGGCGCTGGGCGGGCCACCCGGCTGGCCCGTCGCCGCCGTGGCACTGTCCGCCTGGTGGGTCGGCATGACCGTCGTCCCGCTGGGGAGGGCCGAGGACGCGGCGGTGGTGGTCGCGCACGCGGCGACGGCGTCGTCGGCTGCCGCGTCCGGGCCTGCCGACCGGTTCGTCTTCGGTGACGCCCTCGACGGCTCCGGCTCGGACCCGGACGGAGCGGAGGCGTGGGTGGACGCGGTCACGCCGCACGGCGACCGGCCGCCACCGGCGGTGCGGGACGGGTCGCGGGTCGCGTTCGTCGCGACCGACGGGACGGGGACGACCCAGCGTGACCTGCTCGCCACCGTGCCGGCGGGGACGGAGGGCGTGCTCGGCCTCGACCGTGCGGGCGATGACGACGTCGTCGCCGGGGCGGACGGTGCCCGCCGGCTGGCGGCGCTGGCCCTGCGGCCGCTGGTGACCGGCGCGGCGACCGTCGTCCTCGACGTCGACGACGCGGACCGGGACGCGCGCGCGACCGCCGAGCGGGTCGCGCTCTGGTACGCCTGAGCGCTCAGACCCCGGCGGCGTCCGGCGCCAGCGCGTAGAGGTCCCCTGCCCCGGCGGCGACGACCGGCGCGAGCCCGTGGACCGCGGGCAGCAGGCGGGTGACGAGCACCCGGGCGCGGAGCGTCCGGGCCGCGAGCAGGTCGGGATCGGGGGCGTCCGGACCACCGCCGTCGAGGGCCGCGCGGGCGTGGGCGACCCCGCGGACGACGAGCCCGGTGGCGAGCACGGTGCTGAGCAGGCGCAGGTAGGCGTGCGCGCCCGCGAGCACGTCGAGCGGCTCCTCACCGCGGTCACGCAGGGCGCGCGTCGCGTCGCGCGCGACGTCACGGGCGGCGGCCAGCGGCGCGGCGAGGTCGGCGAGCGACTCGGGCAGCGCGTCCGGGACGAGCCCGTCCAGCAGCGTGTCGATCATGGCACCGGCCTCGGACGGCAGCTTGCGCAGCACCAGGTCGATCGCCTGGATGCCGTTCGTGCCCTCGTAGATGGGGGCGATGCGCGCGTCGCGCAGGTGCTGGGCGATGCCGGTCTCCTCCACGTAGCCCATCCCGCCGAGGACCTGCAGGGCCGTGGAGGTCAGCTCGACGCCGAGGTCGGTGCACCACGACTTCGAGAGCGGGGTGAGCAGGTCCGCGAGCGCCTGCCCCTCGCGCCGGGCCGCGTCGTCCGCGCCGTGCAGGGCGAGGTCGAGCGCGCGCGCGTTCTCGTAGCAGAGGGCACGCATCGCGTCGATGGCGGCACGGGTCTCGAGGAGCATGCGCCGCACGTCGGGATGGTCGATCAGCGGTGACTGCTCGCCCGGTGCGGCGCCGGGAGCGCGGCCCTGCCGACGTTCGCGCGCGTAGGCCTCGGCGTGCTGGGCGGCCCGCTCCGCGATCGCGAGCCCCTGCAGGCCGACGCCGAGCCGGGCGTCGTTCATCATCGTGAACATCTGCCGCATGCCGTCGTGCGGCGCACCGACGAGCTCGCCGATGGCACCGCCCTCGGACTCGCCGAACGCCATCACGCACGTCGGTGACGCGTGGATGCCGAGCTTGTGCTCGAGGGAGACGACCTCGACGTCGTTGCGGGCCCCGAGCGTCCCGTCGTCGGCGACGAGGAACTTCGGCACGATGAACAGCGAGATGCCCTTCGTGCCCGGCGGCGCATCGGGCAGGCGTGCGAGCACCAGGTGGACGATCTGCTCGCTGAGGTCGTGGTCGCCGTAGGTGATGTAGATCTTCTGTCCGGTGATGCGGTACCGACCGTCGCCCGTCGGCTCCGCGCGGGTCGTCACAGCCCCCACGTCGGACCCCGCCTGCGGCTCGGTCAGGTTCATCGTGCCCGACCACTCGCCGGTGACCATGCGCGGCAGGTAGCGGGCCTGCTGCTCGGGCGAGCCGTGGTGGGTGAGCAGGTGCACCGCCCCGGTGGTCAGCAGCGGGTTGAGGGAGAAGGCCATGTTGGCGCTCGTGATGAGCTCCTTCACGGCGGTCGCCGCGAGCAGCGGGAACCCGCCGCCGCCGTGCTGCTCCGGATGCTGCATCGCCCCCCAGCCGGCCGCGACGTACCGGGCGTAGGCGTCGTGGAAGCTGGCCGGGGTCACGACCCGCCCGTCCTCGAGGCGGGCGCCCTCCCGGTCGCCGTCGCGGTTGGTCGGTGCGACGACCTCCGCGGCGAACCGGCCGGCCTCCTCCAGGAGCGCGGCGAGCGTCTCGCCGTCGGCGTGGGGGAACGCCGGCAGGTCGGTGAGGGTGCGCAGCGGCGCGACATGGTCGAGCGTGAACCCGATGTCGGCGAGGGGCGCGCGATAACCGTCCATCCCCCGAGCCTACTGGTGCACGTCCGGTCGACGCCGCGGCCTACCGGTGCGCGTCGAGCCGGGCCCGGACCCCCTCGAGGTCGAGGCGGTAGCGGCCGAGCCGGGGGCGGTGCAGCACCGACGGGGTCGCGCGGGGGCCGTCGAGCCCCGGGCCACGGTCGGCGCCGGCACGACCGAGTCCCGGCCACGCCGCCGGGAGCGAGGGCCACACCTCGAGGACGGGGACGAGCCGCACCGGGGTCCCGTCCACGAGGGTCAGCGGTGCACCGAGCCCACCCACGACCAGCTGCGCGGCGAGATGGTCCAGCAGGGCGCAGGCGGCGTCGAGCGACCCGGCGGGGACGCCGTACAGCTCGAGGTCGGGGACACCGAAGCGGGCGGCACCGTGCGTCAGCGCCCAGCCGACGCCGTCCCGTCCGTCCGCCGACCCGCCGTCGGACGCCCCGCTCCCGATGGTCGCGACGACCCCGTCGCCGGCGTCGACGACCCCGGCGGCGACGCGTGGCAGCCAGGTCGCGTCGCGCACCACCCGCGCCGACAGGTCCCGGATCCCGCCGACACGGCCGGGGAGCACGCGGGCGAGCGCGGCGAGCAGTGCGGCCTGGCGCGTGAGCCCCTCGACGAGCCCGTCGGGGGCGACGGCGACCTCGGTCCGCAGCAGCGGGGTGCCGTCGGCGTCCTCGCCGGCCCGGACGACGGCACGCTGCATGCGCCCACCCCAGTGGACGTCCTGCGCCTCGGAGCCGTCGCCGGAATGGGCGGAGGCCCGGTCGATCCCGCCGGCCGCCCGGGCGTCGGCGACGACCGCGGCGACGTCGGTGACGGGGGCGTCGAGGGCGAGGGCGATGAGCGAGGGTCGTGCCGACGGCATCAGGGCTCCTCGTCGCGGACGGACCCGGACAGGATGGCACGGGTGCGCCCCTCCGTGTCGACGACGAGTCGGCCGGCGTCGTCGATGGCCGTCGCGGTGCCGACGACCGGTTCCTCCCCCGGGGGTCGCACCCGCACCCTGCGGCCGAGCGTGTCGCTGAGATCGCGGACCCGTCCGACGAGCCGTCGGGGGTCCTCGAGCAGCGGCAGGGTGCGGTCGAGGGCGGTGATGAGCGCCGCGAGCAGCCGGGGACGGTCGGGGGCGACGCCGGACAGCGTGGCGAGGTCGGTGCGGTCCGCGGCCGGCGCGTCGTGCAGGTGCACGTTCACCCCGATGCCGCAGAGCAGCACGTCCCGATGGCCGTCCGCCGTGGGGACACGCTCACGCTCGACGAGCACGCCGGCGAGCTTGCGCAGCCGCCCCTGCGGGCCGTCGTCCCGGACGACGACGTCGTTGGGCCACTTGAGCCGCAGCGCGGGGTGGGGTGCGCCCGACGTCAGGCACGCCTCGACGGTGGCGACGCCGAGCGCGTGCGGGAGGAGCGGGAGCGCGCCGGCCGTCGTGTCGACGTCCAGCAGCACGGTGAGCGCGAGGCTCCCACCGTCGGCGTCGTCGTCCCAGCGGGTCCCGGTCCGTCCCCGACCCCGACGCTGCAGGTCGGCGAGCACCACCGTCCCGTCGGCGCCAGCGTCGCGCGCGTGCTCGCGGGCACGGTCCTGCGTGGACGCGACCTCACCGACCGCGAGCAGGGTCCGCAGCCGGTCGGACGCGTCGAGGGCGGACCGCACCGTCTCGGTCGCCGCGACGTCGCGCCACGGCGCAGCCGAGGTGTCCACCGTCGTCCCTTCCGGAGGCCGTGCGGGAGCGCGAGACTAGGCTCCGGCGACCCGCGAGGAGGGAGCGACGCATGACGGACACGACCGCGCGACGGTTGGAGGAGCTGCTGCGCCGCCGGGAGGAGTCGCGGCAGGGCGGCGGACCGGAGGCGGTCGCCCGGCAGCACGAGCGCGGCAAGCTGACCGCGCGCGAGCGCATCGACCTGCTCCTCGACGACGGCTCGTTCACGGAGACGGACGCGTTCGCGCTGCACCGGGCCTCCGGCTTCGGGGTGGAGGACGAGCGTTCTCCGGGCGACGGGGTGGTCACCGGTCACGGCACGATCGACGGGCGACGCGTGTGCGTGTTCAGCCAGGACTTCACGGTGCTGGGCGGGTCGCTCGGTGAGGTGTTCGCGGAGAAGATCGTGAAGGTGATGGACCTCGCGGTCCGCATGGGGGTCCCCCTCATCGGCCTGAACGACTCCGGTGGGGCCCGCATCCAGGAGGGTGTCGTCGCGCTCGGCGGCTACGCGGACATCTTCCTCCGGAACGTGCGGGCGTCCGGGGTGGTGCCCCAGATCAGCGCGATCCTCGGACCCTGTGCGGGTGGGGCCGTCTACTCCCCGTCGATCACCGACTTCGTCTTCATGGTGCGGGACACGTCGCACATGTTCGTCACCGGACCGAACGTGATCCGCACCGTCACCGGCGAGGAGGTGACGATGGAGGAGCTCGGGGGTGCCATGACGCACGCGTCCCGCTCGGGGGTCGCGCACTTCACCGGCGCCGACGAGGAGTCGGTCCTCGACGACATCGGGCTGCTGCTGTCGTTCCTCCCGTCGAACAACCTCGAGGAGGCGCCGCGGGTCGAGCCCGACGACGACCCGGACCGGGCCTGCCCGGCGCTCGACACGTTCATGCCGGACAGTGCGAACGTCCCCTACGACGTCCGTGACGTCATCACCGAGGTCGTCGATGACGGCGAGCTGTTCGAGGTCGCGTCCGCCTTCGCGCAGAACATCGTCGTCGCCTTCGCGCGGATCGACGGGCGGTCGGTCGGCGTGGTCGCGAACCAGCCGCAGCATCTCGCCGGGGTGCTCGACATCGACTCGGCGACGAAGGCCGCACGCTTCATCCGCACGTGCGACGCGTTCAACGTCCCCGTCGTCACCTTCGTCGACGTGCCGGGCTTCCTCCCGGGCACGGCGCAGGAGTTCGACGGCATCATCCGTCACGGCGCGAAGCTGCTGTACGCCTACGCGGAGGCGACCGTGCCGAAGCTGACGGTCATCCTGCGCAAGGCGTACGGCGGGGCGTACGACGTGATGGGCTCGAAGCACATCGGGGCCGACGTCAACCTGGCGTGGCCGACCGCGGAGATCGCGGTGATGGGGGCGCGCGGTGCGGTGAACATCCTGCACCGGCGCGAGCTCGCCGCCGCGGAGGATCCCGAGGCGCTGCTCGCCGAGTTCGAGGAGAGCTACGCGGAGCAGTTCGCGAACCCCTGGCGGGCCGCCGAACGCGGCTACGTCGACGCGGTCATCCTGCCGTCGGAGACGCGCCAGCAGCTGGTGCGGGCGCTGCGGTTCACCGCGTCGAAGCGTGAGCCGGGTCCGCCCCGGAAGCACGGGAACATCCCCCTGTGAGCGGCGCTGCGGAGGCGGGGCCGACGGCGGGACCGTCGCTGCGGATCGTCGCGGGCGGACGACCGACGGATGCGGAGCACGCCGCGCTCGTCGAGGCGCTGCGGACGGTGCGGGCGCGTCGGCGGGCGGCGACGCGCCGGGACGGCGGGTCGGTGTGGGCGCACGCCGGCCGGCTCGAGGCGCACGGTCGGCGACGGGTCGACGAGCGGGTGCTGCTCCGCCGCGCCTGACCGGCGATCACATCGCGCCGGCGCTCTCCTCCGCGGCGGCGCGGGCGGCCTCGGCCTCCTCCTCCGACGCGTACACGGTGACCGTCGTCTCCATGCCGGCGGCCCGGTGGCCGGGCACGGTGCAGATGACGGTCCATTCCCCGGGGAAGAGCAGCACCGTCCCGGTGCCCGTCTCCTGCCCCTCCGCCTCGGGGATGTCCGAGCCGTCGGCGGCCCCGAGGAACTGGGCGTTGTGGTAGGCGTCGCTGACGTTGGTGACGGTCACGTCGACGGCGCCGGTGACGAGGAACTGGTCGGTGATGTCGAAGAAGAAGTTGCCCATGTCCATGCTGACCGTGCCACCGGGCCCGACCGGCTGGATCGGGTCGCAGCCCTCGCTGCCCGCCGGGCACACGAGCGGCGCGGCCTCGACGGCCCCCTCGGGGAGGGTCGCGCAGCCGGACAGGAGCGCGGCGGCAGCCGCGACGGCGAACAGACGCAGACGCACGGTGACCTCACTGGGACGGTTCTGGGGCCCTTCGAGCGGCCGCAGCATACCGGCGGCCGGTGTCGGGTCGGCGCTCAGCGGACCGCGACGGCGAGGGCGCCGCGCATCGTCTCCTCGTGTCCGGGGACGGTGCACACGTAGGTGTAGTTGCCCGCCTCGAGGGTCACCTCGCCGGTCGCCGTCCGACCGGGCGCGCAGGCGGCGATCTCCTCGCCGGTCTCCTCGATGACGAGGTTGTGGTTCGCGCCGCCCTCGCAGACGAGCGCCAGGCTGGCCGTCCCGGGGTCCATGCGCAGCTGGTCCGGCTCCCAGGTCAGACGGTCGGTCCCGACCACGACGAGGTCGGCCTCGGGCAGGGCGGCCTCCCCGCCACCGCAGGCGGCGAGCAGCGGGACGGTGAGCACGGCGGCGGCGACGCGGGCACGACGGTGGCGGCGTGGGCGGGGTCGGCGCGCGCGGGAGGGGACGTCGGGGTGGAGCACGGGGGCCTCCGGGTCGGGCGCAGCGGGGCGCGGGCGGATGGGCGGAGCGGGAGCGGTCCGGGCCCGGTGGCGAAGGTACCGACGGCTCCTGCGGCGGCGGGGCGGCCGCAGGGCGGCTCCGGGCGGTCCGGGGAGCCACCCGACGGCCCGTCCGGGGTCCCGGTCCGGAGGCCCGCGACGACCGAGACGAACGAGACGAACGGTCGTTCGTTCATTCCGTGGTGAGGACTAGG
The DNA here is from genome assembly GCA_913060655.1 of uncultured Nitriliruptoraceae bacterium. Taxonomy (GTDB): domain Bacteria; phylum Actinomycetota; class Nitriliruptoria; order Nitriliruptorales; family Nitriliruptoraceae; genus CSBr16-57R1. Next base: position 62,181 of record CAJXTG010000002.1, read on the forward strand.
CTCGCGGAGGTCCGGGGAGGGAGCGCCGTGTTCGAGTCCGTCCTGATCGCGAACCGCGGCGAGATCGCGGTCCGGGTCGCCCGCGCCTGCCGGGAGCTCGGCGTGCGCACCATCGCCGTGTACAGCGAGGCGGACCGGGACGCGCTCCACGTCCGGGCCTGCGACGAGGCCTACCTGCTCGGCCCCGCCGATCCCGCGAGCTCCTACCTCGCCATCGACCGGATCGTGGACGTCATCACGCGCTCCGGCGCCACGGCCGTGCATCCCGGCTACGGGTTCCTCGCGGAGAACGCCGCGTTCGCCCGTGCGGTCGCCGAGGCCGGCGCGACGTTCGTCGGCCCCTCCCCCGAGGCGATCGAGCGCATGGGCGACAAGCTGTCGGCCCGCGCGGTCGCCCGCGCCGCCGACGTGCCCGTCGTGCCGGGGACGACCGAGCCGACCGCGGACGTCGACGTCGCCGTCGCGTTCGGGGAGGAGCACGGCTACCCCGTCGCCGTCAAGGCGATGTTCGGCGGTGGTGGGCGCGGCATGAAGGTCGTCCGCGACGCGGCCGAGATGGAGGCGGCCCTCGCCTCCGCCGCGCGCGAGGCGGGGGTCGCCTTCGGTCGCAGCGAGTGCTACCTCGAGCGGTACCTCGAACGTCCCCGCCACGTCGAGGTGCAGGTGCTCGGCGACCTCGACGGGACCGTGGTGCACCTCGCGGACCGGGACTGCTCCCTGCAGCGGCGCCACCAGAAGCTCATCGAGGAGGCGCCCGCGCCCGCCATCGACCCGGAGGTGCGCGCCGGACTGCACGCCGCGGCGGTGCGCGTGTCGAAGGAGATGCGCTACACGAACGCGGGGACGTGCGAGTTCCTGCTCGACGAGGACGGGCAGCGCTTCTACTTCCTCGAGATGAACACGCGCCTGCAGGTCGAGCACCCGGTGACCGAGCTCGTCACCGGCATCGACCTGGTGCACGCCCAGCTGCGGATCGCCGCCGGCGAGGGCATCGGGTTCACGCAGGACGACGTCGAGGTCCGTGGGCACGCCATCGAGGCCCGCATCAACGCGGAGGACCCCGGCGCGGGCTTCCTGCCGGTCCCCGGCGGCGTCAGCCGCCTCGAGCCGCCGCTCGGCCCCGGGGTCCGGTTCGACACCGGGCTGACCTCCGGCGGGGAGATCGCCCGCGAGTACGACTCGATGGTCGCGAAGCTCGTCGTGTGGGCCGAGGACCGGACGACGGCGTGCCGCCGCCTCGACCTCGCCCTCGGCGAGCTGGTCGTGGAGGGCGTGCCGACCACCGTCCCGTTCCACCGGCTCGCCGCGTCCCACCCGATGTTCCTCGCGGCCACGCATGCGACGTCGTCCGTCGAACGGGAGTGGGACCTGACCGCGCTGGCGCCCGCCGCGGCCACGCCCCCGTCGCCGGGCCGGTCGCACGACGAGGAGGAGGTGACGGTGGAGGTCGACGGTCGCCGCTTCACCGTCCGCGTCCTCACCCCCGGTCGCCCCGCACGGCCCACCCGCCGGGCCGGTCGCGCCGCCGCCGCGGGCGTCGACACCGGCGCCGGCTCCGGGGAGGTCCTCGCGCCGATGCAGGGCACGGTCATCGGCTACGCCGTGGCGGAGGGTGACCGTGTCGAGGCCGGCGACCCCGTCGTCACCCTCGAGGCGATGAAGATGGAGAACACGCTCCGCGCGCCCGTCGCCGGGACGGTCACCGCCGTCAGCGCGACGCCGGGGACGGTCGTGCAGCCGGGGACGAGCCTCGCGGTCGTCGACCCGGACTGACCCGCACCGTCCCGGCCGCCACCGGCGCACTCGCCTTTGCGCTCAGAACGTCTCGTGCGCGACGTGCGTGCCGAACTCCCCACGGAGCACGTCGCAGACCTCCTGCAGCGTCGCCCGACGGCGCAGCGCCTCCCGCATCGGCGGCAGCAGGTTGCCCGATCCGGCCGCGGTGGCACCGACCTCGGCGAGCGCGTCGCGGACGGCGGCCTCGTCCCGCGCGGCCCGGACCGCGGCGGTCCGGGCGACCTGCTCGTCACGGACCTGCTCGTCGACCCGCTGGAGCTGGGGCCGGACCTCCTCGTCGAGCGCGTACCGGTTGACGCCGACGACGACCTGCTCGCCCGCGTCGACCCGCCGGGCGTGCTCGTAGGCGGTGTTCTCGATCTCCCGCTTCTGGTAGCCGTCCTCGATCGCGCGGACCGCGCCCCCGAGCGCGTCGAGGTGCGCGATCTCGGCCTCGACGGCCTCCGCGATCGCGTCGGTCATCGCCTCGACCGCGTAGGAGCCGGCGAACGGGTCGACCGTGGCGGTCACGTCGGTCTCGTGGGCGAGCACCTGCTGGGTGCGCAGCGCCAGCCGCGCGCTGTGCTCCGTCGGCAGGGCGAGCGCCTCGTCGTACGCGTTCGTGTGCAGCGACTGGGTGCCGCCGAGCGTCGCGGCGAGGGCCTGGACGGTGACCCGGACGAGGTTCACCTCCGGCTGCTGCGCGGTCAGCTGCACGCCGGCCGTCTGGGTGTGGAAGCGCAGCATCATCGACCGCGGATCCTGCGCACCGAAGCGGTCGCGCATCAGGTGCGCCCACACCCGCCGTGCCGCCCGGAACTTCGCGACCTCCTCGAGGAGCGTGGTCCGCGCCACGAAGAAGAACGACAGCCGCGGCGCGACCGTGTCGACGTCGAGGCCCCGAGCGACGGCCGCCTCGACGTAGGCGACCGCGTCGGCGAGGGTGAAGGCGACCTCCTGGACGGGGGTCGCACCCGCCTCGGCCATGTGGTAGCCGGAGATCGAGATGGTGTTGAAGCTCGGCAGCCGCTCCGCGCAGTAGGCGAACGTGTCGGCGGTCAGGCGCAGCGACGGCGCCGGCGGGAAGATGTAGGTGCCGCGGGCGATGTACTCCTTCAGCACGTCGTTCTGGATCGTGCCGCGCAGCCGGTCCGGCGCGACGCCCTGCTCGTCCGCGGCGAGCTCGTACATCAGCAGCAGCAGGCTCGCCGGCGCGTTGATGGTCATCGAGGTCGACACGTCCCCGAGGGGGATGCCGTCGAACAGCGCCTTCATGTCCTCGACCGTGTCGATGGGCACGCCGACCTTGCCGACCTCACCCTGGGCCAGCTCCGCGTCCGAGTCGTACCCCATCTGGGTCGGCAGGTCGAAGGCCACCGACAGCCCGGTCGTCCCCTGCTCGAGCAGGTAGCGGTACCGCAGGTTCGACTCGGCCGCGGACGAGAAGCCGGCGTACTGCCGCATGGTCCACGGCCGACCGCGGTACATCGTCGGGTGGATGCCCCGCGTGTAGGGGAACTCCCCCGGCGCACCGACGGAGGCGGTCCGGTCGGGACCGTCGGACGACTCCGGCCCGTAGACCGGAGCGACCTCGAAGCCGCTCACGCTGGAGCGGGGCGTGTCCCCCGCCACCGGCTCAGGCGCTGCGACGGTTGCGGACGAGCGCCCTGCGGTGGTCGCGGTTCATCGCGGCGATGAAGTCGATGGAGATGCCCTTGGGGCAGGCCGCCTCGCACTCGCCGTAGTTCGTGCACGACCCGAAGTGCTCCTCCATCACCTCGACCATCGCGACGGTCCGCTCCGACCGCTCGGGCTGACCCTGCGGCAGGCTGTTGAGGTGCATCAGCTTCGCGGAGGTGAACAGCTGCGCCGCGCCGTTGGGGCAGGCGGCCACGCACGCACCGCAGCCGATGCACGCGGCCGCGTCCATCGCGAGGTCCGCCGACTCCTTGGGGACGGGGATCAGGTTGGCGTCCTGCGCGGAGCCCGTCTCGACGCTGACGTAGCCGCCGGCCTCGATGATCCGGTCGAACGCGGCGCGGTCGACGACGAGGTCCTTGACGATGGGGAACCCGGCGGCACGCCACGGCTCGACGACGATCTCGTCCCCGTCGGAGAAGGTCCGCATGTGCAGCTGGCAGGCCGTGGTCAGCGCCTGCGGCCCGTGGGCCTGCCCGTTGATCATCATGCCGCAGGTGCCGCAGATGCCCTCGCGGCAGTCGTGCATGAACTCGATCGGCTCCTCGCCGGCCGCGACGAGCTCCTCGTTGACGCCGTCGAGCATCTCGAGGAACGACGAGTCCTCGGAGACCCCGTTGGCCTCGTAGGTCTCGAAGCGGCCCGGTGCGGTCGGTCCGGCCTGCCGCCAGACGCGGAGGGTGAGGTTCACTTGTAGCTCCTCGTGGCGAACTGGACGCTCTCGTACTCGAGCTGCTCGCGGTGCTCGGTCGGGTTCGCGGAGTCGCCCGACCACTCCCACGCGCTCACGTGGGCGTAGTCCGCGTCGTTGCGCAGCGCCTCCCCGTCCTCCGTCTGGTACTCGGCCCGGAAGTGGGCGCCGCACGACTCCTCACGGACCAGGGCGTCGCGGCACATCAGCTCGGCGAGCTCGAAGAAGTCGGCGACACGGCCGGCCTTCTCGAGCGACGAGTTGAGCGTGTCGGCGGACCCGGGCACGCGGACGTTCGCCTCGAACTCGGCCCGCAACGTCGGGATCTCGCTCAGCGCCTTCTCCAGGCCCTCGCGCGTGCGCTCCATGCCGCAGTGGTCCCACACGATGCGGCCGAGCTCCCGGTGGTAGTGGTCGACCGACTTCGTGCCGTTGTTGCGCAGGAAGCGGTCGTTCTGCTCCTGGACGGCCCGCTCCGCCTCGGCGAACTCCGGGGCGGTGGTGTCGACCTTCGGCTTGCCGAGCATCGGTGCGAGGTAGTTGCCGATCGTCGCGGGGAGCACGAAGTACCCGTCGGCGAGCCCCTGCATCAGCGCCGAGGCCCCGAGCCGGTTCGCACCGTGGTCGGAGAAGTTCGCCTCCCCGATGGCGAACAGGCCGGGGATGGTGGTCTGCAGCTCGTAGTCGACCCACAGCCCACCCATGGTGTAGTGCGGCGCCGGGTAGATGCGCATCGGGACGTCGTAGGGGTTCTCGCCCGTGATGCGCTCGTACATCTCGAACAGGTTGCCGTACTTCTCGGCGATGACGTCGCGGCCGAGCCGGCCGATCGCCTCGGAGAAGTCGAGGTAGACGCCGTTCTTCATCGGACCGACGCCGTAGCCCGCGTCGACCCGCTCCTTCGCGGCCCGCGAGGAGATGTCGCGCGGGGCGAGGTTCCCGAACGCCGGGTACCGGCGCTCGAGGAAGTAGTCGCGGTCCTCCTCCGGGATGTCGGCCACCGCACGCTGCTCGTCGAGGTCCTTGGGGACCCAGATGCGACCGTCGTTGCGCAGCGACTCCGACATCAGCGTCAGCTTCGACTGGAACTCGTCGCTGGTGGGGATGGCCGTCGGGTGGATCTGCGTGAACGACGGGTTGGCGAACATCGCACCCTTGCGGTGGGCACGCCAGATCGCCGACGTGTTGCAGGCCATCGCGTTCGTCGACAGGAAGTACACGTTGGAGTAGCCGCCGGTGGCGAGCACGACCGCGTCCGCGGCGTGCGAGCGGATCTCCCCGGTGTGCAGGTTCCGCGTGACGATGCCGACGGCACGCCCGTCGACGACGACGATGTCGAGCAGCTCGGTCTTGGTGTGCAGCTCGACGGTGCGCTTCTTCACCTGGGCGGCGAGCGCCTGGTAGGCGCCGAGCAGCAGCTGCTGGCCGGTCTGCCCACGGGCGTAGAAGGTGCGGCTGACCTGCGCGCCACCGAACGAGCGGTTGTCGAGCAGCCCGCCGTACTCGCGGGCGAACGGCACGCCCTGGGCGACGCACTGGTCGATGATGTTGTTGGACACCTGGGCGAGGCGGTAGACGTTCGCCTCGCGCGAGCGGAAGTCCCCGCCCTTCACGGTGTCGTAGAACAGCCGGTAGATCGAGTCGCCGTCACCGTGGTAGTTCTTCGCCGCGTTGATGCCGCCCTGCGCGGCGATCGAGTGCGCGCGCCGGGCGGAGTCGTGGAACGTGAACGCCTTGACCTGGTAGCCGAGCTCCCCCATCGTCGCCGCGGCCGACGCACCGGCGAGTCCGGTGCCGACGACGATCACGGAGAACTTCCGCTTGTTCGCGGGGCTCACGAGCCGCATCGCGAAGCGGTGGTCGTCCCACTTCGACTCGATCGGCCCGTCGGGGATCTTCGCGTCGAGGACGGTCATCGGGCGGCTCCTTCGGTGCGGTCCCGGGTCGGCCGGGGCCTGGCGGGTGGGGCGGCGATCAGGCGATGATGCCGAGCTGCACGGCGATGGGGAACGACAGGTTGCCGCCGACGACCACCGCCGTGAAGCCGATGGCGAGGGAGCGGCGGAGGTGGTTGAAGCGGCGGTTGTTCCACCCCATCGACTGGAACAGGCTCCACACCCCGTGGAACAGGTGGAAACCGAGCGCGACGTTCGCGACGAGGTAGAACGCGGCGATCGGGACCGACGAGAAGCTCGCCACCACCTTCTCGTAGAGGGTCGCACCGGCCGGCGCGGGGTTCACCCAGCCGAGGAGGAAGTCGGAGAGGTGGTACGCCATGAACAGCAGGACGATGACGCCCGTCCAGCGCATGGTGCGTGCCGCGAAGTCGGCGACGACGTAGTCGCGCGGCCCCTCGTACCGCTGGGGGCGGGCACGCCGGTTCATCTGCGTCAGCTGGTAGGCCGAGACGACGTGGACGACGAGCGCGGTGATCATCACCAGGCGGAGCAGGTTGAGCGTGCCGCTCTCGGGGAGGATCGGGTAGAGCAGCCGCCGCAGGAACTCGGCGTAGCCGTTGAACGCCTCGGGGCTCTGGTAGAGCTTGAGGTTGCCGATCATGTGGGCGAGGACGTACCCGAGCCAGACGAGGCCGGAGACGGCCATCAGGTACTTCTTGCCGAGCGCCGAGCGGTACAGCTCGAGCAGGAAGCCGGACCGCGCGGCGCGGTCCGGAGCGGTCGTCGTGGCCATCGGGTCGCACTCCTCATGGGCCGGCGGACCCCGTACGACGGTCACGGGGCGGCGGACCGTCATGGGCGCGGGTGAGCGTGCGCGCGAGTCTATCAGCGCGACCCGAGCGCCCTCCGCTCAGGCCGGCGGCAGCAGCCCCATCGCGGCGCGCGCCCGGTCGAGCGTCGGCGCGGCGACCTCACGGGCACGGTCGGCGCCCGCGGCGAGGAGCCGCTGGAGCTCGGCCGGATCCTCGGCGAGCTCGAGCGAACGGGCACGCATCGGCGCGAGGAAGGCGACGACGGCCTCTGCGACCGCCGACTTCAGCGCGCCGTACCCCGACCCGGCGTGCTCGTCGGCGACCGCCTCGACGGAACGGCCGGAGACGGCGGCGAGGATCTCCAGCAGGTTCGTCACGCCCGGCTTCCCCGCCCGGTCGATGCGGACCTCGCCGTCGGAGTCGGTGACCGCCGAGCGGAACTTCGCGGCGACCGTGTCGGCGTCGTCGAGGACGTGGACGACCCCCTTGACCGTGCCCGACGACTTCGACATCTTGCGGGTCGGGTCCTGCAGGTCCATCACCCGTGCCGCGACCGGCGGGAGGATCGCGGTGGGGAGGGTGAACACGTCGCCGAACCGGTGGTTGAACCGCTGGCCGATGTCGCGGGCGAGCTCGATGTGGTGCCGCTGGTCCTCCCCGACGGGCACCTTCGTCGCGTGGTAGAGGAGGATGTCGGCGGTCTGCAGCACCGGGTAGTCGAACAGGCCGACGCTGACGGAGGCGTCCCGGCCCGCCGCCTTCTCCTTGAACTGCGGCATGCGCCCGAGCTCGCCGAACGTCGCGACGCAGTTGAACAGCCAGGCGAGCTCCGCATGCTCACGCACGTGGGACTGCACGAACAGGGTGCTCCGCGCCGGATCGACGCCGACGCCGAACAGCACCGCGGCGAGGTCGAGGGTGCGCTGCTGCAGCAGCGCCGGGTCGTGCTCGTCCGGGGCGGTGATCGCGTGCAGGTCCACGACGGAGTAGACGCAGTCGGCCTCGTCCTGCAGGGCGACCCAGCTCGTGAGGGCACCGAGGAGGTTGCCGAGGTGCACCGCGCCGGACGGCTGCATCCCGGAGAAGACGCGTGCACGCCCTCCGGTGGCGCCGTCCGGTCCGGTCACAGCAGGTCCGTGACGGCCGAGCGCTCCTCCTGGAGCTCGGCGACGGTCCGGTCGATGCCCGCGCGGGTGGTCGGCGACAGCTCGAGACCCTCGACGATGTCGTAGCGCCCCGCCCCGTCGGTGGTGACGGGGAACCCGCAGATGAGCCCCTCGGGCACGCCGTACGAGCCGTCGGAGACGACGGCCATGGAGTGCCAGTCCCCCGGCGCGGTCGGCCGGCCCCCGGCCCACGTCGCGACGTGGTCGACGAGCGCGTTCGCCGCCGACGCCGCGGACGACGCACCGCGTGCGTCGATCACGGCCTTGCCACGCTGCTGCACCGTCGTCATGAACTCGCCCTCGAGCCAGGTCCGGTCGGTCAGCACCTCGGTCGCCGGTCGCCCGCCGATCCGGGCGTTGTCGAAGTCGGGGACCATCGTCGGCGAGTGGTTGCCCCACACGGCGAGGTTCGTCACGTCGGTGACGGGGACGCCGGCGCGCGTGGCGAGCTGCGTGCGTGCACGGTTCTCGTCGAGGCGGACCATCGCCGTGAACCGGTCGGCGGGCACCCCGTCGGCGTTGGCGGCCGCGATGCTCGCGTTCGTGTTCGCCGGGTTGCCCACGACCGCGACGCGCACGTCGTCGGCGGCGGCGGCCGCGATGGCCTCCCCCTGGGCGCGGAAGATCTGCCCGTTGTCCTTGAGCAGGTCCGCCCGTTCCATGCCGGGGCCGCGCGGCTTCGCGCCGACGAGGCACAGCATGTTCGCCCCGTCGAAGGCGGTCGTGGCCGCGTCGGTCAGCTCGATGCCACGCAGCAGCGGGAAGGCGCAGTCGTCGAGCTCCATCGCCACCCCCTCGAGCGCGGGGAGCGCGGGGGTGATCTCGAGCAGCCGCAGCTCGACGGGCCGGTCGGGTCCGAACATCTGGCCGGAGGCGATGCGGAACACGAGGGCGTAGCCGATCTGGCCGGCGGCCCCGGTGACGGCGACACGGACGGGGGTGGTCATCACGGACTCCTCGGGAGCGGGACGCCGGACGCACGGCGCCGCAGCGGGACGGCGGAGCGGGGACGCGGTGAGCCTAGCCCCGACGCCTCTACGCTCCCCGACGGGACGGCCCTCGACCTGCCGCGTCGGCGCCGCCCGGGAGGTGGCGGATGGCGGGTCCGGTGGCACGTCTCGGCCGGGCCTACGACCGGCTGTTCGCCGCCGCCTACGACCCGGTGCTCGCCGGCCCCGAGCGTGCCGGCCTCGGCCGCGCCCGTGACACGCTGCTCGCCGGCGTCTCCGGCGACGTCCTCGAGATCGGCGCCGGCACGGGCGCGAACCTCGCCCATCTCCCGTCGGCGGGCCTGACCTCGCTGCTGCTCGTCGAGCCGTCCGCGCCGATGCGGCGCCGGCTCGCACGGCGGGTGCGCGAGCGGGCCGACGTGCTGCCGGGCGACACGCGCGTCGTCGCGGGCCATGCCGCCGCGCTGCCGGTCGAGGACGGTTCGGTCGACACGCTCGTGTCGACGCTCGTGCTGTGCTCGGTCCCCGACCTGGCCGCGGCGATCGCGGAGCTGCGACGGGTCATCGCCCCGGACGGCCGGCTGCTCCTCCTCGAGCACGTCGCCGGCCACGGCCGCACACGGACGCTGCAGCGGGCCGTCGACCCGGCCTGGCGGGTCGTCGCGCGCGGCTGCCGACTGGTGCGCGACACCCGGACGGCGCTGGACCGGGGCGGGTTCGACACCTCCGACGTCGCCGACTGGACGCTCCCGGGCGGCGGGTTCACCGGGCCGGCGCTGCTGGGGACCGCACGTCCCCGCTGAGCGGGCCGTGACGGCCGGGACGGCCCGGGACGGGGCGGTTCAGGCGAGCCCGCGCCGCAGCCGCGCGGCCGTCAGCGTGTTCTGCAGCAGCATCGTCACCGTCATCGGTCCGACACCGCCGGGGACGGGCGTGATCGCGCCGGCGACCTCGGCGACGGCGTCGAAGTCGACGTCCCCGACGAGTCGGCCGTCCTCGGTGCGGTTCGTGCCGACGTCGATGACGACCGCACCGGGCCGGACCATGTCCGCGGTGATCAGTCCGGGCATGCCGACGGCGGCGACGATGACGTCGGCCCGGCGGCACACGGCGCCGAGGTCGCGGGTGCGCGAGTGCGCGAGCGTCACCGTCGCGTCACGCCCCTTCAGCGTCAGCATGATCGACAGCGGCCGGCCGACGAGCGTCGAGCGGCCGACGACGACGATCTCCTTCCCCGGGCACTCGACGCCGGCGGCGTCGAGCAGCTCGAGGACCCCGGCGGGCGTGCAGGCGAGGAACGTCGGCTCGCCGTTCGCGAGCAGGCCGGCCGTGTACGGGTTGAGCGCGTCGACGTCCTTCTCGGGCGCGACGCGCCGCTGCACCGCACCGGCGTCGAGCCCGTCGGGCAGGGGCAGCTGGACGAGGATGCCGTCGACCGCGTCGTCGGCGTTGAGGCGGTCGACGAGCGCCAGCAGGTCCGCCTGGGACGTGTCGGCGGGCAGCAGGTGCTGCTCGGAGCGCATGCCGGCGGCCTCGGTCGCACGGTGCTTCATCCCGACGTAGGTGCGCGAGGCCGGGTCGTCGCCGACGAGCACCGCGGCGAGTCCGGGGACGACGCCGTGCTCGGCGGTGAGCCGGGCGACGTCGTCGGCGATGCGGGCACGCACCGTGTTCGCGAGGGCCTTCCCGTCGATGATGGTGGCGCTCATGGCCTGCTCCTGCGGAGGCGTCCGCGTGTCGTCAGTGGCGGAAGTGGCGCCGCCCGGTCAGCACCATCGCGATGCCGTGCTCGTCGGCGGCGGCGACGACCTCCTCGTCGCGCACCGACCCGCCCGGCTGGACGATCGCGACGATACCGGCGGCCGCGAGCGCGTCGACGGCGTCACGGAACGGGAAGAACGCGTCGCTGGCGGCGACCGCGCCGACCTGCCGCCCGTCGGCACGTTCGACGGCGAGGCGGACGCTGTCGACGCGGCTCATCTGCCCGGCCCCGACCCCCACGATCCGCTGGTCCCGCGCCGCGACGATCGCGTTGGACGACGCGTGCTTGGCGACGGTCCACGCGAGCCGCAGGTCCGCCGTCAGCGCGTCGTCGAGGGGCCGTGCGCTCACGGTCCGCCACGTGTCCCACGGTTCCGCGGCCGCGTCCGTCGTCTGGACGAGCACCCCACCGTCGATGGAGCGCACCTGCCAGTCGGGGGCGGGACGTCCGGCGTCGGCGTGCTCGAGGACGCGCAGGTTGCGCTTCGTGGCGAACACCTCACGCGCCTCCGCGTCGTAGCCGGGCGCGACGACGACCTCGGTGAACAGCTCCGTGATCGCCCGGGCGGTCTCGACGTCGACGGGCCGGTTCAGGGCGACGATGCCACCGAACGCGCTGACCGGGTCGCCGGCGAGGGCGCCCCGGTAGGCCTCGAGGAGTGTCGGGGCGAGCGCGACGCCCGACGGGTTGGTGTGCTTGATGATGACGACGGCGGGCGTGTCGAACTCGGCGACGAGCGACCAGGCGGCATGGGTGTCGAGCAGGTTGTTGAACGACAGCGCCTTGCCGCCCAGCTGCCGTGCCCCGGCGACGCCGCGCCGCGCGCCCGGCAGCCGGTAGAGCCCGGCGGCCTGGTGCGGGTTCTCGCCGTAGCGGAGTGCGGCGACCCGCTCGAGCGGCAGTCCGAGGAACGCCGGCGGCGGTGTCGGCGCGTCGTCCTCCGCGGCCGGGTCGGGCTCGGCGCGGGCGGCGAACCAGGTGGCGATCGCCGCGTCGTAGGCGGCCGTGTGGCGGAAGGCGGTCGCGGCGAGCCGGCGCCGCAGCGGCGCGGTCAGCCCCCCGTGGTCGGCGAGGTCGGCGAGCACGGCCGCGTGGTCGGCGGGGTCGACGAGCACGCCGACGGACCCGTGGTTCTTCGCGGCGGCGCGCAGCATGGTCGGACCACCGACGTCGATCATCTCCACGACGTCGGCGTCGTCCGCGCCGGCGGCGACGGTGCGCTCGAACGGGTAGAGGTTGCCGACGACCAGGTCGATCGGGGCGACCCCGAGCTCGGCGAGCTCGGCGACGTGGCCGGCGTCGGTGCGGTCGGCGAGGATCCCGGCATGGACGTGCGGGTGGAGGGTCTTGACCCGTCCACCGAGGCACTCGGGGAAGCCGGTGACGTCCGCGACCTCGGTCACGTCGACGCCCGCGTCGCGGATCGTCGCGGCGGTCGAGCCGGTCGAGACGATCCGGACGCCATGGCCGGCCAGCGCGGTCGCCAGCTCGGCGATGCCCGTCTTGTCGAAGCAGCTGATGAGGGCGGTGCGGACGGGGGTGACGTCGGCGGCGGGTGCCATGCGGGCTCCGATCGGGACGGGACGGTCAGGACGGGGACGTCGGGTGAGCGGGATCGTCCCGCTCCCCCATGAGCCGGGCGACGACCTGCGGGAGGAGCCGATGCTCGACGGGGTGCAGGCGGGCGAGGAGCGTCGTGCGGGTGTCGTCCGGCAGGACGGGGACGGCCTCCTGGGCGAGGACGGGCCCGTGGTCGACGAGCTCGTCGACGAGGTGGACGGTCACCCCGGTCGTCGTGACGCCGGCGGCGAGCGCGTCACCGACGGCGTCCGCACCGGGGAACGCGGGCAGGAGCGACGGGTGCACGTTGACGACCCGGCCGGGCCAGCGGTCGAGGAACACGGGGCTGAGGATGCGCATGAAGCCGGCGAGCACGATCAGGCCGACGTCGTGCCCGGCGACCTCGTCGGCGAGGCGTCGTTCCCAGCCGGTCCGGTCGTCCCGGTCGAAGGGGACGGCGCGGGCGGGCAGGCCGCGCTCGCGGGCCCGCTCGAGGACCGGCGCGTCGGCGACGTCGCTGACGACGCAGGCGAGGTCGGCGTCCACCGTCCCGTCGGCGACCGCGTCGGCGAGGGCGACCAGGTTGGTGCCGCTGCCGGAGGCGAGCACGGCGAACCGGCGGGACGGGTCGGGCTCGCGCGCGGCGACGGGGTCGCTCACTCCGCCCGCCTCCCGCCGCTCGCCGGGGAGCCTAACGAGCGGGCCGGCGGCGGCCGGACGGCCGGCTCTACCCTGCGCGTCGGCGGGCGTATCCCAATCGGCAGAGGAAGGGGACTTAAAATCCTCCCAGTGTGGGTTCGAGTCCCACCGCCCGCACGCCCCCGGTCAGGCGCCCGGCCGCTCCTCGGGGTCCACCCCGAGCTCGGCCATGAGGCCCCGGACGCGTTCGGCGATCTCGTCACGGATCGGCCGGACCGCGTCGACCCCCTGGCCGGCCGGGTCGGGCAACGGCCAGTCGACGTAGCGCTTGCCGGGCAGGACCGGGCAGGTGTCGCCGCAGCCCATGGTGACGACGACGTCGGCCTGCTCGAGGTCGGCGAGGTCCCAGCGGCGTGGCTGCCGTCCGAGCAGGTCGATACCGACCTCGGCCATGGCCTCGACCGCGGCGGGGTTGACCCTGTCGGCCGGCTCCGACCCGGCCGAGAGCACGTCGATGCGCCCGCCGGCGAGCCGTTCGAGCCAGCCGGCGGCCATCTGGCTGCGTCCGGCGTTGTGGACGCAGAGGAACAGGACGGACGGACGCTCAGCCATCTCGGGGGCTCCTCGGTGGGCCGCCGCGGTGTGCGGCGGTCGGGCGGTGTGCGGCGGTCGGCTCGTTCATCCCCCGTTCACCCGGCGGCAAGGCCCGGGTCGTAGCGTCCGGGGACGCCGGCGGGTGCCGGCGGGCCCGACGGACGGTCGGGGACGAGGGATGTGATGCGCTCACGTCGGGTCGTTGCCCATCAGCTCCGCGTTGATGCCGGTGACGGCGAACACGGCCTGCTCGGCGATGTCGACGCCGTGGTCGGCGTAGCGCTCGATGCGACGGCTGAGCCCGATGATCTGCGCCGCCCACGGCAGCCGGTCGGGGTCGGTGCCGGCGGAGCCGAACAGCTCCTCGAAGATGCGCAGCTCGAGCCGGTCGACCCGGTCGTCGGCGACGGCGACGCTGCGCGCGAGGTCCTCGTCGAGCGCGAGCAGCGCCTGCAGCGACGTGCGGCCGACCTCCCGGGCGGAGCTGCCCATCTCGACGATGAGCTCGACGACTCCCTCGTCGCGCGGCAGCTCGAGCAGGCGGATCGCACCGCGGGCGACGGAGACGGCGTGGTCGGCCATCCGCTCGAGGTGCAGGGCCGCGTGGAGGAAGGCGGTGAGCAGCCGCAGGTCCCGGCCGACGGGCGCCTGCAGGGCGACGGTGGTGAGCACCCCGTGCTGCAGCTCGACGTACCGCTGGTCGACGGCCCGGTCGGCGTAGATCACCTCCTCCGCGCGGACACGGTCGCCCTCGGCGAGCGCCGAGACGGCCTTGCCGAGCATGCCGTCGGCGCGCTCGCTCATGTCGACGAGCATGCCGCGCAGCTCGTCGACGGAACGGTCCAGTTCCTCACGCATCCTGATGCCTTCCTGGTCCTAGGGTTCCCCCTGTCGGAGGTCCGATGATGCCCAACATCCTGCTCGTCGAGGACGAACGCTCGATCGCCGAGGGGCTGAAGGTCAGCCTCGAGTCGGAAGGGTTCCAGGTCGCCTGGGCCCGGGACGGCAACGAGGCCCTCTCGGCCTGGGAGCGCGTCCACCCCGATCTGATCGTCCTGGACCTGATGCTGCCCGGCGTGTCCGGCACCGAGGTGTGCCGGACCATCCGGACGCGCTCCGACGTCCCGATCATCATGCTGACCGCCCGTGACACCGAGGTCGACCGGGTCGTCGGCCTCGAGATCGGGGCGGACGACTACCTGACGAAGCCGTTCTCCACCCGGGAGCTGATCGCTCGGATCCGGGCGATCCTGCGGCGTGCGCCGCTCGGGTCGGCCCCGGCGGCCGTGGACGAGCTGCCCATCGAGGCGAGCGGGGTCCGCGTCGACCGGGCACGCCACGAGGTGACGGTCGACGGACGTCGGGTCGAGCTCCCCCCGAAGGAGTTCGACCTGCTCGGGGTGCTCGTGGAGTACGCCGGCCGGGTGATGACCCGCCACCAGCTGATCGACGAGGTGTGGGGGTCCGACTACGTCGGGGACACGAAGACCCTCGACGTGCACATCCGCCGGCTGCGCGGACGCATCGAGGTCGACCCGCAGGACCCCCGTCGCATCCGCACCGTCCGTGGGGTCGGATACCGCTTCGCCGACCGGCTCGACCCTGAGGACGCGGCATGACGGGCGTCGTCACGGTGGGGGACGTCCGACGACGGGCGAGGGGCTGATGGAGGGCTCGGCGCTGCTCGTCCTGCTGGTCGTCGCCGCGCTCGCGTTCACGCTCGGGCGCCGCGGACGCGGCGACGTCGCCCCGGTCGCACCGGCCGCAGCCGGGCCGGCCGGCGAGGACGTCGCCGACGACGCCGAGCGGGCCGACGGGCCGTGGCGCACCGAGTTCGTCGACGCGCTGAACCAGCCGGCGCTGCTGCTCGATGGGCACGGACACGTCCAGGCCGCGAACCGCGCCGCCCGGGAGCTGCTCGGGCTCACGAGCCCGACGCTGGGCGGGTCGATCCTCGAGAGCACGGCCTCGACCGGCGTCGCCGACGTCGTCGCTCGCGTCCGCAGCGGCCGTGCCCCGCTGACCGTCGACGTGGAGCGCGCGGGACGCGAGCTGCGCGTCAGCGCGTCGCTCGTCGGGGACGAGACGCTCGTGGTGCTCACCGACCGGACCCGCGAGCGGCAGATCGAGGACCTGCGGCGCGACTTCGTCGTCAACGCGTCCCACGAGCTCAAGACGCCGGTGACCGCCATCCAGACGCTCGGCGACGCGATCGCGGTGACGCTGCCGGAGGATCCGGACCGGGCCGGGTCGCTCATCAAGCGGCTCAACGACGAGAGCGAGCGGCTGGCGCGGCTCGTCGGTGAGCTGCTGGACCTGCGCCGCCTCGAGGTCGCCGGCCCGCTGGAGCGCGTCCCCGTCGACCTCGCCGAGGTCGTGCGCCTCGTCGTCGCCGAGCAGACGCCGCGGGCCGAGGGCCGTCGCGTCACCCTGGAGGTCGACGTGCCCGACACCGCACCGGTCGCGGGCGTGCACGCCGACCTCGAGGCGGTCGTGAAGAACCTCGTCTCGAACGCGATCAAGTACAACCGGGACGACGGCAGCGTGCACGTCACGCTCGCCACGGACGGGTCCGACCGGGTCCTGCAGGTCGCCGACACCGGCATCGGGATCCGCCAGCAGGACGTCCCGCGGGTGTTCGAGCGCTTCTACCGGGTCGACACCGCCCGGTCCCGGGCGACGGGCGGCACCGGACTCGGGCTGTCCATCGTCCGGCACGCCGTCGAACGTCACGGTGGCACCGTCCAGGTGGAGAGCGAACTGGGCGCGGGGACCACGTTCCGCGTCCGGCTGCCGATCGGCAGCGAGGCCTGAGCGGGCCGCACCCACCGGTGCCGTCCCCCCGCTCAGCCGAACCGACCGGAGATGTAGGACTCCGTCCGCGGGTCGGACGCGTTGGTGAAGATCGTCGTCGTCTCGTCGAACTCGACGAGCGTGCCGGCCCGCTTGCCCGTCGCGTCGTCGACCTCGAGGGTGAAGAACGCGGTGCGGTCGCTCACCCGTGCGGCCTGCTGCATGTTGTGGGTGACGATGACGATCGTGTAGTCGTTCTTCAGCTCACGCATCAGGTCCTCGATGCGCAGCGTCGCGATCGGGTCGAGCGCGGAGCACGGCTCGTCCATGAGGATGACGTCGGGGGAGGTCGCGATCGCACGGGCGATGCACAGCCGCTGCTGCTGCCCGCCGGACAGCGCGAGGCCGGACTCGTGCAGCTTGTCCTTGACCTCGTCCCACAGCGCCGCCCCGACGAGCGACTCCTCCACGAGGTCGTCCATGTTCCCGTCGTAGCCGTTGATCTTCGGCCCGAAGGCGACGTTCTCGTAGATCGACTTGGGGAACGGGTTCGGCTGCTGGAACACCATCCCGATGCGCCGACGCACCTCGACCGGGTCGACGCCGTCGGCGTAGAGGTCGTGCCCGTGGTAGTTGACCTGCCCCTCGACGCGCGCGGAGGGGACGAGGTCGTTCATCCGGTTCAGCGAGCGCAGCACGGTCGACTTCCCGCAGCCGGACGGCCCGATCAGCGCGACGATCTCGTTCTCGGGCACGTCGAAGCTGCAGGTGTCCACGGCGGTCACGTCGTCGTAGTGGACGCTGACGTCACGCAGCTGGAACACCGGATCGCCCATCGGCGCCTGCTCCGTCCCCGCCTCACGCTCCGCCATCTCGATGCGGACCGTAGCCGCCTCATCAGCGGCGGCGGTCGGGGCGGGCGCGCCCGCCGCGGTGGTCGCGGCGCTGCCCTCGCCGGTGCTGGTCGGTTCGCTCATCGGGTCCTCCGCCTCAGCGCTTCCGGGCGTACCGGTTGCGCAGGATGATCGCGCCGGAGTTCATCGTCAGCAGCACCGTCAGCATCACGATGATGCCGGCGGCGGCCGCCTCGATCTGGAACTCCGCCTGGGGTCGCTTGATGAAGTCGTACACCTGCACGGGGAGGGCGCCGAACGCCTCCAGCGGCTCCCACGGTGCGTTGTCGGCGCGGCGGCTGAACACCGCGCCGGCGACGAGGATCGGGGCGGTCTCCCCGACGGCGCGGGACAGCGCGAGGATCGTGCCGGTCAGGATGCCGGGCATCGCGACGGGGAGGACCTGCTTCTGCGTCGCCTGCCACGGGGTGGCGCCGAGCGCCAGCGCGCCGTTGAAGATCGACGGCGGCACGGCGCGGATCGCCTCGCGGGAGGCCACGATGATGACCGGGAGGATGAGCAGCGTGAGCGCCAGCGCGCCGGTGATGAGCGTGCGGCCGAGACCGGCGAGGTAGACGAACATGGCGGCGGACAGCAGGCCGTAGACGACGGAGGGGACGCCGGCGAGGTTGGCGATGTTGATCTGCATGAAGCGGGTGAAGCGGTTGCTCGGCGCGAAGATCTCGAGGTAGATGCCGGCGCCGACGCCGATGGGGAACGACATGCCGGCGACCATGACCATCAGCGACAGCGACCCGGTCAGCCCGGTGCGGATCCCGGTGTCCTCCGCGCGACGGCTCGTGTAGCTGGTGAAGAAGTCGGTGCTGAGCCGTCGGGCGCCGTCGCTGAGCACGTCGAACAGGAGCGTCGCCATCACGACGAGGGCGATGAGCGTGGCGATGAGCAGCACCGCCTGGAAGGCCCGCTCCCTGCGGACGCGCGCCGCCGGCGCACTGAGGTTGAGCACAGCGTCCCGCGCGATCCCGGCGGGGGTGGAGAGCAGGCTCATTCGTAGGCCTCCCGGAAGCGTCGCACGATCCGGTTCGCGATGATGTTGAGGGTGAAGGTCATGACGAACAGCAGGATGCCGACCGCGAAGATCGAGTTGTACGTCAGCGAACCCCGGGACGCCTCACCGCCGACCGCCTGGACGATGTAGCCGGTCATCGTCTGGATCTGCGAGCCGGGGTTCACGGTGAGCGTCGGGAGGTTGCCGGCGGCGACGGAGACGATCATCGTCTCGCCGATGGCGCGCCCCATCGCGAGGATGATGGCCGACACGATCCCCGAGAGGGCGGCGGGGAAGAGGACCTTGCGGATCGTCACGGACTTCGTCGCGCCCATGCCGTAGGAGGCGGCACGGAGGCCGTCGGGGACGGCGGAGAGCGCGTCCTCCGACAGCGAGGCGACGGTGGGGATGATCATGACGCCGACGACGAGCCCCGCGGAGAGGGCGTTGAAGATGTTGATCGACTCCGGCGAGAAGACCGTGCGCAGCGCCGGGGTGACGAGGGTCAGGGCGAAGTAGCCGAGGACGACGGTGGGGATGCCGGCGAGGACCTCGAGGGCCGGCTTGAGGATCCCGCGGACCCGTGCCGACGCGTACTCGGAGAGGTACGCCGCGGAGGCGAGTCCCAGCGGGACGGCGACGAGCAGCGCGATGACCGTGACGAGCAGGGTGCCTGACACCAGCGGGAGGACGCCGATGCGGAACCCCTCGCTGTCGAGGTCGCCGAACGGTCGCCACGCGGTGTCGGTGAAGAACTCGACGATCGAGATCTGGCCGAAGAAGTGCAGGCCCTCCTCGAGGAGCACGAACACGATCGAGAGCGTGGTGACGATCGAGATCGCCGCGAAGACCCACAGCACGCCGACGATCGAGCGTTCACCGAGCCGGGCGGAGCGCGGCGCGAGGGAGACGTCCGAGTCAGGGCCGGCGAGGGGGGGCAGCGATGACATCGTGGCCTCGTTGAGGACGGCAGGTGCGGAGGGTGGTGCTGTGCTGCGGGCCTGGCCGGTGGGTGCCCCTGCGGGCACCCACCGGCCGGACCCTAACAGCAGATCGTCAGCCGATCGCGGCCTCGACCGCCGCGCGAGCTCCGGCGAGCTCCGCGTCGGTCGCCGGGATGTAGCCGACGTCCCCGATCACGTCGTTGACGGTGTCGAGGTAGAAGGTCGCGAAGTCCGCGACCTCAGGACGCGCGAGGGCGTCGTTGCGGACGTAGACGAACAGCGGGCGGGTCGCCTGGTAGGTCCCGTCCTGAGCGGTCTCGACGCTCGGGGCGACGCAGCCGTCACCACCGTCGTACTCGAGGGCCCGGAAGGAATCCGTGTTGTTGATGTAGTAGGCGAACCCGAAGAACCCGAACGAGCCCGGCGTCCCGGAGACACCCTGCGAGATGATGTTGTCATCCGCGGAGGCGTTGTAGTCCTGACGCGAG
This sequence comes from uncultured Nitriliruptoraceae bacterium, assembly GCA_913060655.1. Classification (GTDB taxonomy): domain Bacteria; phylum Actinomycetota; class Nitriliruptoria; order Nitriliruptorales; family Nitriliruptoraceae; genus CSBr16-57R1. The sequence continues at coordinate 81,854 of CAJXTG010000002.1, forward strand.
CCCTCGACGTCCATGATGTCCTCCACCATGAAGTCGTAGGTGCCCGAGTCCGTGTCCGGGGCGTAGATGTCGATGGCGACGTTCGGCCAGTCGGGGTTGACCTGGTCCCACGTGTCGACGCCCTCGGGGCCGAAGATCGAGATGAGCTCGTCGGTGGTCACGCACGCGACGACCTCGGGGGTGTCGGGCGAGGTCACCATCGTGAGCGCGTCGGTGCCGACCCGGATCTCGGTGAACTCGATGCCGTTCTCGGCGCAGAGTGCGGCCTCCTCGTCCTTGATGGCGCGGGAGGCGTTCGAGAACTGGGTGTCGCCGGTCCCGCAGAAGCGCTCGAAGCCGCCGCCGGAGCCGGAGATGGAGAGGTTGATGATCACGTCGGGCTGCACCGCCGCGTACTCCTCAGCGAGCGCGTCGGTGAGGGGGCCGACCGTCGACGAACCGTCGATCTCGATCGAGCCGGAGAGCCCCGCCGGGGCCTCGTCCTCGGTCGAGGAGGTGTCCTCGGACTCGGTGGGCGCCGGGGCCGGGGCCGCGTCCTCGGTGGCGTCGTCCCCGCCGCAGGCGGCGAGGAGCAGGGCGGCCGCGGAGAGGGCGGCGACCCGTCGGGTGAGACTGCGCATCGTGTGACTCCTGTGATCGCGTGCTCGGGCGGCGCGGGGGCCGGACCGTCGACCGACTGCCGGACGGCAGCGGGCAGGTCATGTCCTGACCTGCGAGCGGGACCGTAGGCAGGGGGGGTGAACCACCTCGGCTCCGAAGGAGAACGGGAGGTGAACGACCGGGGAAGGTTCGGGACGCCGCGCCGCCCCACCGCGGTGGTCGGTGGGCGGGTCGCTCAGGCGGTCTGCAGCGGCGTCCCGGCGTCCGTCGCCACCGCGTCGTCGACGAGGCGCACGAGCGCCCCGTCGGCGAACAGGTCGGCGGGGACACCGTCGACCCCGGCGTCCGCCCACCGGGCGGGGGGGAGCCCGAGGTCGGCGAGGTGGAGGTCGCCGAGGAACGGCTGGGTGGCGGCGTCCGCGCAGGCGGCGGTCGGCAGCCCGAGCGCGACGGTCACGTCCGCGGTGACGCACGGCCCGCGCAGCCCCGCGTCGGCGCTCAGGCCGCTCGGCAGGTCGACGGCGAGCACCGGGACGTCATGCCGGCGGAGCCAGCGGGCGGCCCGCTCCGGCCGGCCGTGCAGGGGCGGCTGCTGGCCGACGCCGAGCATCGCGTCGATGACGAGCGCACCGGGGCCGGTCGCGTCGTCGAGCGGATGGGCGTCGAGCCCGGTGACCGCGACCCCCGCGTCGGTGAGGGCGGCGAGCCGGCCTGGGGCGCGCGGCGGTCCGACGGTGACGACGTGGACGTCGCGGCCCGCTGCCGCGAGCGCGGTGGCGACGGCGAGGCCGACGGTGCCGTTGGACGACGGGCCGGCGAGGACGGTGAGCGGGCCGGCGTCCGACCGGCCGGCGGCGGCGAGCATGGCGTCCACCGCGCCGACGACGGCGGCCGCCGCCCGGTCGACCCACGCCGAGGGACCCTGCGAGCGATCCCCCGCGCCGACCTGCCCACCCCGGACGGCCCGCAGCACGGAGGCCGCGACGTGGGGGACGTCGGCCTGGGGCCGTTCCGGGACCGCGCCGCCGAGGCGGGAGCGGCGCGGGAGGCGGGGCACCCCCCGCCACGGCTCCTCCGCCCGGTCGTCGCCGAGCGTGTCGGGGCGGCGACCACCCGACCAGTCCGGCACCGCCGCATCGAGCAGCATGCGCACCACGAGCGCGGTCGCCCCCCACAGCAGGTCGTCGTCGAGCCGCCACGCCCAGGTCGAGCCCTCGCGGGGACCGAGCGGCGTGTGCCGCCAGCGCCGCTCGTCGGTCAGCTGCTCGAGGCCGACGTGGAGGACCTCGGCGACCTCCCGCGGTTCGGGGACGAGCGGATGGGGCGCGTCCCAGCGGGCGACGACGGGGACGACCCAGAACCGGGACGGGGGGACGTAGAACGTCGGGCCGGTGCCGAGGACGGTGACGCTCTGCCGGTCGAGCCCGATCTCCTCCTCCGCCTCCCGCAGCGCCGCCTCGGTGGGCGACTCCCCCGGCTCGAGGCGTCCGCCGGCGAACGACAGCTGGCCGGGGTGGGAGCGCAGGTCCGGCCGGCGGCGGGTCAGCACGAGGCGCACGCCGGCGGCGTCACCGTCACCCGCGTCCTCGAGGAGGACGAGCACCGCGCCGGTGCGCCCGCCCGGCGGTGGGGTGCTGGCGGCCGGGTCGACGGCGGCGAGCGCGGCGGTGAGCCGGGCCCAGAACCCGCTCACCCGCGCAGCCGTGCGGCGAGGGCGTCGAGCGAGTCGGCCTCGCTGACGACGAGCGCCGGGCGGCCGAGCAGCTCGAGTGCGGCGGCGAGGACGATCGCACCGCCGTGGAGCACCTCGGCGCGGCCCGGCTGCACCGGTCCGAGCGCGGCCCGCTCGGCGACGGTCGATGCGGCGAGTCGTGCGGCGAGGGTGTCGAGGACGTCCGCGGCGACGACGGTCCCGTGGATGCGCGCCTCCTCGTAGGTGGGGAGCCCGAGGTGCAGCGCGGCGAGGGTGGTGGCCGTGCCGGCGACGGCGACGACGGTGCGCACGTCGGCGAGGGTCACCCCGTGCGGCGCCAGCCCGTCGGCGAGGGTCGCGAGCCCGTCGGCGAGCGTCGCCCGGGCGACCCGCGACGCCTCGGCCCGTTCCGCGTCCGACGGCGGATCGCCGTGCAGCGCCCGTTCGGTGAGGCGGACGCAGCCGAGCTGCGTCGAGACGCTGGCGAGGACCTCCCCGGCGCGACCGACGACGAGCTCGGTGGAGCCGCCGCCGACGTCGACGACGACGCACGGGTCCTCGGTGGGGACGGCCCCGCTGGCACCGGCGAACGCGAGGGACGCCTCCTCCTCACCGTCGATGACGTCGACGGGGATGCCGACGGCGTCCTCGACGGCGGTGCGGAACCGGTCGCGGTCGGCCGCGTCGCGCACCGCGGACGTGGCGGCGATGCGCACGTGCGCCCGGTCGGTCGGCACGCCCGCACCGACCCAGCGGTCGCGGCAGCCGACGATCGCGGCGACGGTGCGGGCGATGGCCGCGTCGGCGAGCCGACCGGTCCGGTCGACGCCCTCGGCGAGCCGGGTGGTGACGATGTCGCGCAGGACGCGCTCGCCGGCGTCGTCGACGATGAGGAGCCGGACGGAGTTCGAGCCGACGTCGACCGCGGCGACGCTCATGCCGACGTGTCGACGCACGGGGCCGGACAGGCCATCGGCAGCAGCGCGTCGGCGACGTGCGCACCGACCGGGTTGTCGCCGGTCGCGAGATGGTGCGCGAGGTGCACGTGCAGGCACTTCACGCGCGTGGGCATGCCCCCGGCGGTCGGCGCGCCGGCGAGCGGTGCGTCGGGCGCGCCGAGCTCGTCGCGGAACGTGACGTAGCGCGCGGCGGTGGCGGCGTAGTCGGACCGCAGCCCCTCGTCCTCGGCGAGCCGCTCGTTCAGCCGCACCATCTCGTGGTCGGCCTCCATGCGGCCGACGGCGGAGCGCAGGAGCGGGCAGGCGAGCCAGAAGGTGGTCGGGAACGGCGTCCCGTCCTCGAGGCGCGGGTCGACCCGGACGACCGTCGGGAGCCCGTGCCCGCAGCGGTGGACGACCGCGGGGCGACCGCGCGCGGGTCGACCGAGCTGCGCGGAGAGGACGGCGACCGTCGCGTCGTCCGCCGGCGCGGCGGCCGCGGCGTGGGGGTAGCCGGCCTCAGGGTCGCGCTGGACGGCGTCGATCACGCGCCGACGCGACCGCGCTTCTGCCGCCGGGCCTCACCCTGGATCATCTGGGACTTGTGCATGAAGCGGCGCAGCCGCTTGTTGAAGTCCTTGTCGAGCTTCGAGCGGAGGTTCGGGGCCTCCTCGTCGACCCACTCGGGGTCGGCCCGCTTGATCGACAGGTCGATCTTCCCGTCGTCCTTGACGTCGAGGATGCGCACGTCGACCTCGTCACCCTCGGCGAGGTAGGCGTAGATGTTCTCGACGTAGTCGACGGCGACCTCGGAGACGTGCACGAGGCCGGTGGCCACCGTGCCCTCCACCTCGATCTCGACGAACGCGCCGTACTCCTCGAGGCGCACGACCTTGCCCTTCACGATCTCGTCCAGCAGTTCGACCAACTCCTCTCAGGTCCGCGGCCGACGGGGTCGGCCCGCTCCACGACCGTCCGCACCTGCGGGCCGGCCCCCCGTGCGGTCGGGTCCGCGCTGCGGACGCCGGACAGGACGGGGACGGGACTTCCGTGGGAGACGCACCGGAGGACCGGTGCGGGGCCAACGGTAGCGCCTGCACCCGCCCTGCGGGGGCTCAGCCGCCGGAACCGCGCAGCCAGGCGAGGATCCGGTCGAGCAGGGTGGGCTCGGGGGCGGGCGGTTCCGGGGCGTCGACGATGCGCGGCGCGTCGACCTCCGGTGGGACGAGGACGTAGGGGACCTCACCGGGCCGGACGAGTCCCTGCTGCCGTCGTGCGAGCAGCTCGATCGTCGTCGGGTCGTCGAGGTCGTCGATGCGACGCTCCAGCCGGTCGTTCTCCCCCGTCAGTGCGGCCGCCTGCTGCTCCAGCACGGCGACCCGCTGCCGGGCGGCGAGGTAGCCCTCGAGGGGCGGGGCGAGGACGACGGCGCCGACACCGAGGGCGGCGAGCAGCAGCAGTCCGAGCGCGAGGTCGACGGGTGCACGCCGTCGACGGGTGCGCCGACGGGTCGCGCCGCGCGGGCTGCGCCGTGCCATCCGCCCCTCCTCCGTCGTCCGCGTCAGCGACGCTGGCGGAACGCCGCCCCGCCCGGGTAGCGGGCCGCGTCACCGAGCCGCTCCTCGATGCGCAGCAGCTGGTTGTACTTCGCGACCCGGTCGCTGCGGGCCGGCGCCCCGGTCTTGATCTGCCCGGCGTTGACGGCGACGGCGAGGTCGGCGATCGTCGTGTCCTCCGTCTCCCCCGAGCGGTGGCTGACCATCGCCGTCCACCCGTTGCGCTGCGCGAGCGCGACCGTGTCGAGCGCCTCGGTGAGCGTCCCGATCTGGTTGACCTTCACGAGGACGCTGTTCGCCGCGCCCGCGTCGATCGCGCGGCGCACGAACGCCGGGTTGGTGACCAGCAGGTCGTCGCCGACGAGCTGCACCCGGTCGCCGAGCCGTGCGGTCAGCCGGGCCCAGCCGTCCCAGTCCTCCTCGTCGAGCCCGTCCTCGATGGACACGATCGGGTAGCGGTCGACGAGGTCGGCCCACAGGTCGACGAGCTCGTCGCTGGTCAGCACCCGCCCCTCCCCCTCGAGGTGGTAGGCGCCGTCGCGGAACAGCTCGCTCATCGCCGGGTCGAGCGCGATCGCGACGTCGTCGCCGGGCGTGAAGCCCGCAGCCTCGATGGCCTCGACGAGCAGGTCGAGGGCGGCCGCGTTCGACGGCAGGTCGGGCGCGAAGCCCCCCTCGTCGCCGAGCCCCGTCGACAGGCCACGGCCCTTCAGCACGGCCTTGAGCCGGTGGTAGACCTCGGCGCCGATGCGCAGCGCGTCGGCGAAGCCGGCGGCGCCGACGGGGACGACCATGAACTCCTGCATGTCGACGCTCGACTCGGCGTGGCTGCCCCCGTTGAGCACGTTCATGCAGGGCACCGGCAGGACGTGGGCGTTGGGGCCCCCGAGGTAGGCGAACAGCGGCAGGTCGGCGCTCGTCGCGGCCGCCCGCGCCGTGGCGAGGGACACCCCGAGCACGGCGTTCGCACCGAGCTCGGAGCGGTCGTCGGTGCCGTCCAGCTCGACGAGCAGCGTGTCGAGACCACGCTGGTCGGTCGCGTCGCGTCCGACGACGGCGTCACGGATCGGCCCGTCGACGTTCGCGGCGGCACGCCGCACCCCCTTGCCGAGGTAGCGGGTGTCGTCGCCGTCCCGCAGCTCGACGACCTCGTGGACCCCGGTCGACGCGCCGGACGGGACCGCCGCACGCCCGAGGCTGCCGTCGACGAGGCGCACGTCGACCTCGAGGGTCGGGTTGCCCCGGGAGTCGAGGATCTCCCGCGCGTGGACGTGGTCGATGCGGCGGGCGGTTCGGGGGTCCATGGGCGCTCGGTCCGTGAGGCCGCACCGACGGGGTCGGGCGCGGCGGCGACTGGGGCTGCGCGGGAGCGCGGTGGGGACCGTACGCCGGGCGTCGGTGGGGACGCAACGACCGGCGACGGCCGTCCGGACGGCCCTCAGCCGGGCAGCCGCCACATCCTGCGGGCCACGACGGCCGTGCCGAGGCCGGCGAGCGCACCGGCCAGCGCACGCCGCACCGGTCGCCCGCCGCCCCGGGCGAGCGCGAGGGTCAGCCCGGCGAACGTCGCGGCGGCGGCGACGACCGTGTCGGTGGGGAACGGTGCGCGGCCGTCGAGCGGCGGTGGCGGGCCGGCCGGGTCCCAGCCGGCGAGCACGTCGGCGGCGGCGTCGCCGTGCTCGCCCATCCCGGCCTCCGTCGTCCGCATCGTCGGCAGGCTAACCGTGCAGGGCGCGCGGCCACACGGCCGCGGTGTCGGGCGCGTCGGAGGCGACGGCGTCCTCGACGGCGGCGCGCAGGCGGGCGGCGCCGGCGCGTGCGGCCGCGTCGGCCTCCACGTCGAGCAGGCGGGCGAGGCCGGCGGCCTGGACGAGCAGGCGGGCGAGGAGCGCGTCGGGCGAGGTACCGGCGCCGTCCGGGCGGCCGTCCGCTGCGGCGAGCTCGTCGAGCGTGGCCCGCAGCCCGGCGACGAGGTCGTCGCGCTCCTCCGGCAGCATGCCGAGCCGCCGGACGCGGCGCAGCAGCGCGTCGAGGAGCGCGAGCCCGGGCATGCCCTGCGGGATGCCGTCGAGCGGACCGCGCCCGCCCCCCTTCTCCTCCGCCTTGAGCCGGTCCCAGTTGCGCTGCACGTCGGCGGCGTCCTCGACGCCGTCGGCGTCGCCGAACACGTGCGGGTGCCGGCGCACGAGCTTCTCGACGAGGGTCGTCGCGACGTCGTCGATCCCGAACGCGTGCCGTTCGGCGGCGATGCGCGCGTGGAACAGCACCTGCAGCAGGACGTCCCCGAGCTCCTCGGCGATGGCGGCGTCGTCGGCCTGCGCGACGGCGTCGAGCAGCTCGTAGGTCTCCTCGACGAGGTAGCGGGCGAGGGAGTCGTGGTCCTGCTCGAGGTCCCACGGGCAGCCGTCGTCGGGGTCGCGCAGCCGGTCCATCACGCCGACGGCGCGCAGCAGCTCGGTGCCCCGCGGCAGCTGCGCGAGGAACACGAGCTCGATCTCGACGTCGTGCTCGGCGACCATGCCGGCGAGGGCGGGGGCGAGCCCGCGCTCGTCGTCCTCGAGGAGGTAGACGACCCGCCCGTGGGTGCGGGCCGCGGCGACGAGCGACTTCGCCAGCCGCCGGTCGTCGGGCGCCCCGGGGCGGGTGAGCAGCAGGTCGGAGCGGTCGAGGGGCGTCGGGTCGAGGGCGGCGAGGTCGAGCCCCGCGAGGTGCAGCGATGCGGCCGAGGGATGGGTCGTCGGGTCGCGCAGCAGGACGACGTCGGCCGTCGCCAGCGCGTCCCACGCCTGGAACGGCAGCAGCTCGGGGAGGAGCGCGGACGTCTCGACGAGGACGACGCGTCCTCCCCCGTCAGGGGTCACCGATCAGCCCTGGTCGGGCGGGAGGATGGTGCCGGTGGCGGGGTCCCACGTCCCGATCGTCGGGTCGACGGTCACCTCGGCCTCGGCGAAGGCGGCGGAGAGGATCTCGTCGAGCTCGGTGCCGACGAGGGTGCGGCGCTCCTGCGGGCCGAGGTCCGCGGCGTCGGTCGTGTCGGACGCGGTCACCTCGATGACGTGGAACCCGAACTCGGACTCGACGGGGTCGAGGACGGTGTCCAGCGGTGCGGACCAGACGGCGTCGTCGAACGGCGGGACGAAGGTGCCGCGCTGCTGCGGTCCGAGGTCGCCGCCCTGTGCGCCGCTGCCCGGGTCCTGGGAACGCTCGGTCGCGAGCGTGGCGAAGTCGCCACCGTCGGCGAGGAGCGTGACGATCTCGTCGGCCTCCTCGCGCGTCTCGACGAGGATGTGCCGGGCGGTGCGGGTCTCGAGGGTGCGCCCCTCGGCGAGGTCGAGCACGAGCGCGTCGACGGCCGCCTCGACGGCGACGAACACGTCGTCGAAGTAGTCGCGGGGGAAGCCGACGTCGACGAGGGTCGCCGTGAGCGCCTCGGCGCCGCCGACCTGGTCGGTGATGGCCGCCTCGACCTCCGCGAGCAGCTCGGGCGTGACGTCGAGGCCGCGCTCGGCGAGCACGTCGTCGAGGACGCGCTGCTGGACGACGCGGGACAGCAGGTCGGTCTGCAGACCGACGGCGTCCAGCGCGTCGTTGGCGTCGGTGGCGGTGCGCACCCAGCCCTCGAGGCGTTCACGCGGCACGTCGACCCCGTCGACGCTGGCGAGCGGTCCGGCCGGGCCGGACGCGCAGCCGGCGAGCACGACCGCCGTGGCGGCGGTGGCGGCGAGGCCGCGCAGCCGGGCACGGGACGTTCGGGGGGAGGGGCGGGCCAACGGGGCCTCCGGTTCGGGGGTGGCGTCCACACGCCGTGAACGTCCGAGTCTAACGGTCCCCTCCGGGGTCGTCGGAGGGTCTCCCCTACGCTGGCGTCATGAGCGCACCTGCGACCGGCCAGGACCCCCACGGCGTCGTCGCCGACCGCCTGCACCGTGACGGGCAGCGCTACACGCGCGGCCGCCGTGCGCTGGTGACGGTCCTGCTGGGGGCCGGACGGCCGCTGACGATCGCGGAGCTGCTGCGGGCCGACGAGGGCTGGTCGCAGAGCTCCGTCTACCGCAACCTCGGGGTGCTCGAGGCGTGCGGCGTGGTCGATCGGCTGCCGGCGGCGGACGGGGTGGCGCGCTTCGAGGTGACCGAGGAGCTGTCCCGCCACCACCACCATCTGGTGTGCGCGGGGTGCGGGCGCCTCGACGACGTGGACCTGCCGGCCCGTGTCGAGGCGACGCTGCACGCGGTGACGGCGGAGGCCGGCGAGGCGCTCGGCTACGAGGTCGACGAGCACCGCCTCGAGCTCATCGGGCGCTGCCCGGACTGCCGCTGACGGTCCGGGACCGCAGCGCCGTCGCCACCTCCCGGCCGAGCAGCACCACGAAGAACCCGAGCACGCTGACGCCGGCGATCGTGGCCGCCGTCGCGGTCCCCAGGTGGTAGCTGAGGAGCAGGCCGACGACGACCGCGAGCGACCCGGCGGCGACGGCGACGGTCATGACGACGGGGACCCGACGGGCGACGAGCACGGCGGTGGCCGGCGGGGCGACGAGGAAGGCGAACACGAGCAGCGTCCCCACCGACCGGAACGACGTCACGACGACGAGCGCGACGAGGCCGAGCATCGCGACGTGGGCGACGCCGGGTCGCAGGCCGAGCGTGTGCGCCTTCGCGCGGTCGTAGGTGAGGGCGAGGAAGGGCCGGTAGGCGACGACGCTGACGACGACGGTGATCGCGGTCGCGACGGCGAGGATCCGCAGCGCGTCGGGACCGACGCCGATCGGGTCACCGAACAGGATGGTGGTCAGGTCACCGGCGTAGGCGCCGCGGGCGGAGATGATCGCCACGCCCAGCGCGAGCATCCCGACGAACAGCAGGCCGATGGCGGTGTCCTGGCCGAGCCGGCTGCGGGCGCCGATGACGCTGACCCCGCCGACCATCGCCGCCGCGCCGAGGGCGGCGCCGAGGATGAGGTCGCCCCCGACGACGTAGGCGAGGGCGATGCCCGGCAGGACGCCGTGCGCGAGCGCGTCCCCGATGAACGCGAGCCCGCGCATCACGACCCAGGTGCCGACGAGCGAGCTCGCGACGACGGTGAGCAGGCCGGCGGCGAGGGCGTTGCGCATGAACGCGTAGCCGAACGGCTCGAGGAGGAGCTCGCCCATCGGATGTCCGTCCTGCGGCGGGGCGTGGGGCCGGTCCGTCCGCGGCGCCACCCGATAGTATAGGAACCGTTCCCATATTCGGGGTGTCCCCGGAGGGACGGGCGGGACGGCATGGACGCACGGGCGAGCAGCGACGGGCGGGCCGACGGTCCGGCGGTCGACCTCGACGGCGTGTGCGTCCGCTACGGCCCCGTCGAGGCGCTCCACGAGGCGACCCTGCGCATCCCCCGTGGGGTCTCCGTCGCCGTCATCGGCCCCAACGGCTCGGGCAAGTCGACCCTGCTCGGCGTGCTGTCGGGACTCGTGCCCGTCGCCTGCGGTGACGCCCGCGTGCTCGGCGCCCCCGTCCCGCCCCGGCACGGCGAGGTCGCGCACGTCCTGCAGGACACCCCCCTGCGGCCGGAGGTGCCCATGACCGTCGCCGAGACGGTCCGGCTGGGCACCTACGCGGCGCTCGGCCTGCTGCGCCGACCGGACGCGACGACCCGGGAGCGGGTGCGCACGGCGGTCGAACGCCTCGCGCTCACCGACCTGCTGGACCGGCAGCTGCCCGAGCTGTCCGGCGGTCAGCGTCAGCGGGTCCTCATCGCCCAGGGGCTCGTGCAGGACGCCGACCTCCTGCTGCTCGACGAGCCGGTCGCCGGGCTCGACGTGACCAGCCAGCGGATCATCCTCGACGTCATCGCCGAGGAACGCGCCCGCGGACGGACCGTCGTCACCACCACCCACGACATCGGCTCCGCCGCCGACGCCGACCTCGTCGTGCTCGTCGCGACCGACGTCATCGCCTTCGGCCCGCCCGACGAGGTCCTCACCCCCGAGCACCTGTCACGCGCGTTCGGCGGCCACCTGCACGTCCTGCCCGACGGCACGCTCGTGCTCGACGACCCGACCCACCACGGCGCGCCCCACGCCCACGCGCCGGAGGCCCTCGGCCATCACGACACGCCCGCCCATGGCACGCCCGCCCATGGCACGCCCGCAGGTGCGGACCACGCCCACGACCACACGCACGACGTCAGCGGCTGAGGTCGACCACCACCGGCGCATGGTCGGAGGGCTTGTCCCCCGCCGCGTTGTTGCGCCGGGCGTCGCGGTCGACGGTCACGGCGGTGACGCCCAGCCCCGCGACGAGCGCCAGGTCGATGCGCAGCCCGTGGCCGCGGTGGAACGCGCCCCCGCGGTAGTCCCACCAGGTGAACGCCTCCCCCTGCGGCTGCACCGCCCGCTGCGCGTCGACCATGCCGAGGTCGACGAGCGCGGCGACGGCGGCCCGCTCCGGCCCCGTCACGTGCGTCGCACCCTCCGGGAACGCGGCGAGGTCCCACACGTCCTGGTCCTCGGGCGCGACGTTGAAGTCGCCGGCGACGACGGTGGGACCGGCGGCCACCACCGGCGCGAGCCGGTCGCGCATCGCGGCGAGGAAGTCGAGCTTGCGCGGGTACCACTCGCTGGCGACCTCACGACCGTTGGGCACGTACACGGACGCGACGCGCACCCCCTCGACGGTCGCCTCGATCCAGCGCGCCTCCTCCGGGACCGGGTTCCCCGGCAGCTCGTCGCTGACGTCGGCGACGGTCAGCCCCTCCCGCACGAGCAGGGCGACGCCGTTCCAGCGTCCCTGCGACGACTCGACGGCCACGTACCCGAGCTCCGCGAGCGCCGCGTGGGGGAACGCGTCGGCGGCGAGCTTCGTCTCCTGCAGGCAGACGACGTCGGGTGCGTGGGCGTCCAGCAGCTCGGGGACGCGCGGCCAGCGGGCCTTGAGCGAGTTGACGTTCCACGTGACGAGGCGCATGCCGACGACGCTAGCGGTCGCACGGCTAGCGTCCGTGCGGGCCCGCCCCGCGTCCCGGCCCCGAGGTCCCGATGCGTCGACCGCAACGGCCGGGCTGGCTGACCACCCCCGTCCTGGCCGTCTCCGGCCTGTCGGTCGGGTCCGGCATCGCGCAGTTCGGGGTCACCGCCGTCATCGGCGACGTCGCCGCCGCCTTCGGGGAGGTCGGGGTCGGCGACGACCTGACCGCGCAGATCGGGCTGCCGGCGACGACGGTGGGGCTCGCGCTCGCGCTCGTGCGGCTCACGTCGCTCGCGTCGCTGCCCGCCGCGTCGGTCGCCGACCGCCGCGGACGGCAGCGGGTGCTCGTCGCCCTGTCCGTCGTCGGCCTCGGGCTGACCACGCTCGCCGCGCTCGCCCCCGGCTTCTGGTGGTACGTCGCGCTCGTCGCGCTCGCCCGTCCGGCGCTGTCGGGCGTGAACGCGATCACGGGGGTGGTCGCCAGCGAGGAGACGCGGACGAAGGACCGCAGCGCGGCGATCGCGCTCGTCACCGCCGCCTACGGCATCGGTGCCGGGGTCATCGTCGTCGTGCGGGCGGCGCTGGGGGACCTCGCGACCTTCCGGGTCGTGACCGCCGTCGCGCTCGTCCCGCTGGTGCTGCTCCCGCTGATCGTGCGCGGCACCCGTGAGCCGCGCATCGCCCGCGGCCACCTGCGCACGCAGGGGGTCCTCGGCGCGGTCCCCCGCCGCCACGTCCGCAGCGTCGCCCTGCTCAGCGGCCTCAGCGGGCTGATCGCGCTGGCGACGGGGCCGGCCTTCTCGTACCTGTTCGTGTACGGCGAGCGGGTCCTGGGCGTGTCCGCCGGACTGCTCGCGCTGCTCGTCGTCCTCGCCGGGCCCGCCGGCCTCGTCGGCATCCTGCTGGGACGGGCGGCGGCCGACCGGATCGGCCGCAACCTCGCCGCCGGCGTGTCGATGGCCGGGACCGGCGTCGCCGTCGCCTACGCCTACGGCGGCACCGCCCCCCGCCTCGCCGTCGGCTACCTGCTGGCCATCACCGCGTCCAGCGCGTTCGCCCCGCCGACCGGGGCGCTCGGCGCCGAGCTCGTCCCCACCCGGGTGCGGGCGACGCTCGCCGGCTGGATCACGTTCGCCGGCGTGCTCGGGGCGGTCATCGGCATCGCCGGGTTCGGCGTGCTCGCCGACGCGACCGGCGGGTTCGACCGTGCGTCCCGCACCATCGGGGTGGTCACCGCGGTGACCGCGCTCGGGTTCCTGCTGCTGCCCGAGACCCGCGGCGTCGAGCTCGAGGACCTCGAGGCGGACGGGTCGGGGACGGACTGAGCGGGGCGGGCCGCGCGGCGGCGGGCCGGGCGGCGCCCGGCGACGTGCCGCCGGCGGTCAGCCGCGTGCGCGCGACGGCGACAGCAGCCCGCCGAGCGTGGCGGTGACCCAGGCGACGAGGTCGTCGGGCCGGGGGCGCGGCAGCGGGACGGTCAGCAGGCGCGACGCCGGACGGTGCTCCGCCCCCGGGTGGAGCCGCTGCAGCCGCACCTGCGCCGCCTCGCCGAGCTCGACCGGCTGGACCCGCAGCCGGTCCCCGCGCGCGACGACGACCTCCTCGATCCCCCAGCGCAGCAGCAGCACCTTCAGCGCCGCGAGCGCGGTCAGGCGACGGGCGGGCTCCGGGAGCGGCCCGAACCGGTCGACGAGCTCCGCCTCGAGCCCGCGCACCCCGTCGGCGTCGCGCACCGCCGCGAGCCGGCGGTACAGGTCCAGGCGCGTGTCGCCGTCGGCGACGTAGTCGTCGGGCAGGTGCGCGTCGACGGGCAGCTCGAGGCGCACGTCCGTCTCGACGGGTGCGGGCTCCCCGCCGAGCCGGGCGAGCTCCTCCTTCAGCAGCTGCGTGTACGCGTCGAACCCGATGGCGGCGACCTGGCCGGACTGCTCCGCGCCGAGGACCGCGCCGGCACCGCGCAGCTCCAGGTCGCGCATCGCGATCGCGAGCCCGGAGCCGAGCCGTGCCTGCTCGGACACGGTCGCGAGCCGCTGGTGCGCCTGCTCCGTCATCGACGCGTCCGGGGGGAACAGCAGGTAGGCGTACCCGCGTTCGCTGGAACGCCCGACGCGCCCGCGCAGCTGGTGGAGCTGCCCGAGGCCGAGCAGGTCCGCCCGCTCGACGACGAGGGTGTTCGCGTTGGGCACGTCGAGGCCCGACTCGATGATGGTCGTGCACACCAGCACGTCGATCTCACGCTCCCAGAAGCGCAGCATCACCTGCTCGAGGGTGCGCTCGTCCATCTGCCCGTGGGCGACCCCGATGCGCGCGTCGGGCACGAGCCGTCCGAGCGCGGCGGCCGCCTCGTCGATCGTGTCGACCTGGTTGTGCACGACGAAGACCTGCCCGTCGCGGAGCAGCTCACGGCGCACGGCCAGCTCGACCTGCCGCTCGTCGAACGGCTGGACGACGGTCACGACGGGCTGGCGGTCCTCCGGTGGGGTCTCGATGACGGACAGGTCGCGGATGCCGGAGATCGCCATCTCGAGCGTGCGTGGGATCGGCGTCGCCGACATCGTCAGCACGTCGACGGCGGCCCGCAGGTGCTTGAGGCGCTCCTTGTGCGCGACGCCGAACCGCTGCTCCTCGTCGACGACGACGAGCCCGAGGTCGTGGAAGCGCACGCTCGGGGCGAGCAGTGCGTGCGTGCCGATGACGATGTCGATGGTGCCGTCGGCGACGCCGTCGAGCACGGCGCGGCGCTCGGCGTCGCCGACGAACCGGCTGACGACGCCGATGCGGACGGGGAAGCCGGCGAACCGTTCGCGGAACGTCTCCGCATGCTGCTGCGCGAGCAGCGTGGTGGGCACGAGCACGGCCACCTGCGCGCCGTCGAACACGGCCTTCCCGGCGGCGCGCACGGCCACCTCGGTCTTGCCGAACCCGACGTCGCCGGCGAGCAGGCGGTCCATCGGCAGCGGCGCCTCCATGTCCCGCTTGATCTCCTCGACGACGGTGAGCTGGTCGGCGGTCTCGACGTGCTGGAACGCGTCCTCGAGCTCGCGCTGCAGCTCCCCGTCGGGGGCGAACGCGCGGCCGGGGGCGTGCAGGCGGGCGGTGTAGAGGCGCACGAGCTCCGCGGCGAGCTCGGCGGCGGCCCCGCGCGCCCGGTTGCGGGCCCGCTCCCACTGCGCACCGCCGAGGCGCATCACGGTCGGCTCGTCGCCGCCGCGGTAGCGGGTCAGCGCGTCGACCTGGTCGGAGGGCACGAACAGCGTGTCGCCACCGTGGTACTCGACGACGACGTAGTCGCGGTGGACGCGCCGCCCGTCGAGCCCCTCCGACGCGCGGGTGACCATCCCGCGGAAGATGCCGACCCCGTGGGTGCGGTGCACGACCGCGTCGCCGTCGGCGAGCGCGACGACCGCGTCCGCCGCGCGGGTGCGGGTGCCCAGCCGGCGGCTCGCGCGCCGGCGTCGCGGGCCGAACAGGTCGGTGGCGGCGAGCACCGCCACTCCGAGCGTCGGGGCGTCGAACCCGGCGGGCAGCGGGGAGACGACCACCTCGACGTGGCCGGCCCGCGGTCGTGCGTCGAGCGTGGGCACGAGCGTCGCGGGCACGCCCGCGCCCGTGAGCACGTCGGTGAGGCGGCGGGCGGGACCGTCGGCGTCGGTGGTGACGACGACCCGGCGGCCCTCGGCGAGCAGCGTGCGCGCGCGGCCGGCGAGCGCGTCGACGTCGCCGCGCAGCGAGTCCCACCCGCGGACGTCGAGCCCGCGGTCCGTCTCCGTCGCGAACGGTCCGACGCGCCGGACCGGGTCGCCGCGCCCCTCGACGAGGCCGACGAGCTCGTCGGGCGTCGCGAAGGTGACGGGCGGCCGGTCGTCGCCGAGCCGCCAGGTGACCTCCGCGAGCCCGTCGGCCTCGGCGTGGATCGCACGCGCCCGCTCCTCGCAGCGGACGGGGTCGACGAGCAGCAGCCCCGATCCGGTCGGCAGCAGGCCCGCGAGGAGCGTCGCGTCGCCGCGCAGCGCGAGCGCGAGCGCCTCCGCGCCCTCGACCTCACGGCCCTCGGCGAGGGCGGTGAGCGCCTCGGCGTGGGCGGGGGCGCCGGCGATCGCGTCGCGGGCGAGGGTGGCGAGCTCGGGGTCGCTGACCAGCTCGCGGGCCGGGTCGATGGTGACGTCGGGGACGGGGCCGATGGAGCGCTGGTCACCGACGCCGAACGTGCGCAGCGTGTCGAGCTCGTCGCCGAACCATTCGAGCCGGACGGCCTGCTCCGCGGCGGCGGGGAACACGTCGACGATGCCGCCACGGACGGCGAACTGTCCGCGGGCCTCGACGTGCGGGCGCCGGTCGTAGCCGAGCGTGACGAGGTCCTCGACGACGGCGGCGAACGGTGCCGGGCCGGGGGCGAGCCGCAGCGGTCGTCGCGTCGCCAGCCGCGGGTCCATCGGCTGCAGCGCCGCACGGACGGGGGCGACGACGGCGAGCAGCGGCTCGTCGGTGTCCTGCGGGTGGGCGAGCCGGTCGATCACGGCGAGGCGGCGTCCGACCGTCTCGGGCTGGGGGGACAGCCGCTCGCTCGGCAGGGTGCCCCACGCGGGGAACACGGCGACGCGGCCCGCACCGAGCAGGGCCGCGAGCGCGTCGGCGAGGGTGCGGGCGTCGGCGCTGCGGGGGGTGACGACGAGCAGCGGGGCGTGCCGCTCCGCCAGCAGGGCGGCGACGAACGGGTGCGCGACCTGCGGGGCGACGAGCGCGTCGTCGACGGCGACCGCGTCCCACTCGGACCGTGCGGGCCGCAGCAGCGGGGCGAGCGGTCCGACGGCGAGCCCCGGGTCGAGCACGTCGCCGACGTCGGCGGGCGCGCGCTCCGCCGCGTCGACGGGGTCGCTCACCTCGGCTTCGGACGTCCCCGTCGCACCGCCGTCGGGTCGATGCCGCCGGGGATCGGCAGGGAGCGGGTCAGCGGCTTCAGACGGCGTTCGAGCTTGGCGACGTCCTTCCGGCCGACCGACCGCGGCAGCTTGGTGACCCGCGACTGCAGCTTGGTGAGCGGTACGCCGCCCTCCTCGTCGCCGACGACGAGCGTGTGGATGGGGACGTCGCCGACGGCGCGGGCGAGCCGCTTGCGCTCCTGGGCGAGCAGCCCCTTGACGCGCTGGCCCGCGCCCTCGCCGACGAGGACGACGCCGGGCCGGCCGACGACCCGGTGGACGAGGTCCTGCTTGCCGTTGATCGCGACCGCGGGGGTGACGAACCAGGGGCCGCGCAGCTGCTCGAGGACGGCGGCCGCAGCCCCGAGCTGCCCCTCGATGGCGGTGTACATGGCGCGGCGGGCACGCAGGTTGAACACGAGGAGCGCGGCGAGCAGCCCGGTGAGCAGCGCCATCGGCGCGATCGCCCAGACCGAGAGGAGCAGGCCGCCGCCCGCGCCGACGGCCGCGCCGGCGACGCCGGCGAGCACGACCCACAGGGTGGCACGCGGGTCGAGCGTGCGCAGCTGGCGCCACACCTCCGCGAGGTTGCGCAGGGTCTTCATCGGCGGTCCTCCTCCTGCCCGTCGGCGCGCCGCCCGTGATGGCGGTTCTGGGCCGGTCCGAGCCCGTCGGCGATGAGCGTGGCGACCGCGTCGGCGGCCGAGGTGAGCACGCTAGCCACCGTCGGGGCCTCCTCGGCCGCGAACGGCCGCAGGACGTGGTCGGCGGCGCTCGCACGGCCGTCGGGCCGACCGACGCCGATGCGCACCCGCAGGTAGTCGCGGCTGCCCAGCGCCCGGTCGACGTCCTTGAGGCCGTTGTGGCCGCCGTGGCCGCCGCCACGCTTCAACCGCACCTCGCCCAACGGCAGGTCGAGATCGTCGTGGCAGACGACGAGGCGCTCCAGCGGCACGCGGTACCAGCCGGCGGCCCGCTGCACGGGCCCGCCCGACGTGTTCATGTACGCCTCGGGGACGGCGAGGACGACGCCCGCGCCGCCGAGGCGCACCTCCGCGGTGCGGCAGCCGGCGCGCCGGTTGCGCGTCAGCGGACGGCCCGCGTCGTCGGCGAGCCGCTCGACGAGCTCGGCGCCGACGTTGTGCCGGGTGCCGGCGTACGCGTCCGGAGGGTTGCCCAGCCCCGCGACGAGCCAGCGTCCGTCGGTCACTCCGCGGCGTCCCCGTCGGTCGCGGCCGCCTCCTCGGCGGTCTCCTCCTCGGCGGCCTCGGTCGCACCGCCCCCGGCCGGCGCGTTGATCGTGACGATGACGCGGTCCGCGTCGTCGCCGATCTCCGCACCCGCCGGCAGCAGCGACGCGACGTCGCCGAGGCGCTTCACGTCCCCGATGCCCATGCCGGCGACCGACACCTCGAGGAAGTCGGGGGTGTCGAGGGGGCGGACACGGATCGGCACGTAGTGGCGCACGTGGTTGAGGTAGCCGCCGTCCCGCTGGAGGTCGTCGACGCCGACGAGGTGCACGGCGACCTCGATGTCGATCTGCTGGTCCTGGTCGACGGCGAGCAGGTCGACGTGCAGCATGTGTCGCTTGACCGGGTGGCGCTGCACGTCACGGGCGACGACGAGGGTGGTGGTGCCGTCGACGTCGAGGGCGATGAGCGCGTTGCGACCCGCCGGGCCGTGGAGCGCGTGGAACAGCTCACGGTCGTCGACGCTGACGGGCGTCGGCTCGACCCCGTGGCCGTAGAGGATCGCGGGGACGCGGCCCTCGCGGCGGAGGCGGTTGGCCTCACCCTTGCCGGCACCGGTGCGGGGCAGCGCGGACAGCTTGACCTGCTTGGACAACGGAGTGCTCCTGCTGGAAGGTCCCCGTCGTGGGTCGGTCACCCATGCGGCGGCGAGATGTCACGCGGGGTGCCGACCTGCTGCACGCGCCCCGGGGGCGCTCGACGTCGGACGGCGGGCGGATGCTACCGCCGCCGCCGTCGGCCCGGCAACCGGCCCTCAGACGTTCTCGCCGCGGAAGATCTCCGACACCGACTCGTCCTCGAACACGGCGCGCAGCGCCGACGCGAGGATCGGGGCGATGGAGAGCACGACGAGCCGGTCCATCTGCAGGTCCGCCGGCAGCGGGATCGTGTTGGTGACCACGATCCGTTCGATCTCGCTGGTGTTGAGCCGCTCGACCGCCGGGCCGGAGAACAGCGGGTGGGTGGCGCAGGCGATGACGCGCTCCGCACCGCGCTCCTTCAGCAGGGCGGCTGCGCCGACGATCGTGCCGGCCGTGTCGATCATGTCGTCGATCAGCACGGCGGTGCGCCCCTCGACGTCACCGATGACGTCGAGGGTCTCCGCGACGTTGTGCCGTGTCGGGTCGCGCCGCTTGTGCAGGATCGCGATGGGCGCGCCGAGGTGGCCGGCGAACTTCTCGGTCAGGCGCACACGGCCCGCGTCGGGCGAGACGATGACGCGCCGCGCCGGGTCGGTGTTCTCGGTGATCCACTGCTCGAGCAGCGGCAGCGCGGTGAGATGGTCGAACGGGTTGTGGAAGAAGCCCTGGATCTGCCCGGTGTGCAGGTCGACGGACATGATGCGGTCCACGCCGACGGCCTCGTAGAGGTCGGCGACCATGCGGGCGGCGATCGCCTCGCGGGAGCGGGCCTTCTTGTCGGACCGCGAGTAGCCGTAGTAGGGGATGACGGCGACGGTGCGCTTGGCGCTGGCCCGCTTCAGCGCGTCGAGCATGACGAGCTGCTCGATGATGAAGTCGTTGATGCTCATGTCCGGCGTCGACAGGTGCGACTGCAGCACGAACACGTCGGCCCCGCGGACGGACTCGCCGAAGCGGGCGTACAGCTCCCCGTTCGCGAAGCGCGACAGCTGGACCTCGCCGACCCGCATCCCGAGATGGTCGGCGACCTCCGTCGCCAGGTCCTGGTAGGAGGACCCGGCGAAGATCATCATCCGCTTGCGTGTGACGAGCTCCATGGGTCCCGCTCCCCCGGTGACGTCGGCGGCCGGACCCTACCCGAGCCGGCCGGCGGCCCGGCCCTCCTTGGTGACCTGGCGCGCACGGGCGATGGCGAGCGCCTCCGCGGGGACGTCGTCGGTGATGGTCGAGCCGGCGCCGACGAACGCGCCGTCGCCGACGGTGACCGGTGCGACGAGCATGGTCCCGCAGCCCACGAACGCACCTTCGCCGATGCTCGTCCGGTGCTTCGCGCGCCCGTCGTAGTTGACGGTGACGACGCCGCAGGCGACGTTGGCCCCGGCGCCGACGTCCGCGTCGCCGACGTACGCGAGGTGGGGCACCTTCGCGCCGGCGCCGACCTCGGCGTTCTTCGTCTGCACGAACGCGCCGACGCGGGCGGCGGGACCCAGCCGGGTGCCCGCACGCAGGTGGGCGAAGGGGCCGACCTCGACGCCGTCCCCGAGCTCGGCACCGACGGCGCGCGTCGAGTGCACCTGCACGTCGTCCCCGACGACGCAGTCGGTCAGGTGGGTCGCGGGGCCGACCGTGGTGCGCGACCCCACCCGGGTCGTCCCCTCGAGGATCGTGCCGGGGAGCAGGACGCTCTCCGCGCCGACGGTGACGTCGACGTCGACGTAGGTGTGCGCGGGGTCGACGACGCTGACCCCGGCCCGCATCAGCCCCTCGAGGTGGCGGCGTCGCAGGACGGCCCCGGCGTCGGCGAGCTGCACGCGGTCGTTGACGCCGGCGACCTCCACGGCCGGTGCACGCACCGGCACGCCGTGCCCGGCGCCGCTGGCCGCGAGCGCACCGACCACGTCGGTCAGGTACCGCTCCCCCTGGGCGTTGTCCGCCCCGAGCGCGGCGACGAGCGGCGCGACGATCCGCCGGTCGAGGGCGTACATGCCCGCGTTGACCTCCCGGAGCCGACGCTGGTCGGCGTCCGCGTCCCGTTCCTCCACCACGCCGATGACGGCCCCGTCCGCGTCGTGCAGGACACGCCCGTACCCGGTCGGGTCGTCCAGTTCGACGGTCATCATCGCGAGCGGTTCGGCCGGGTCGACGGCGAGCAGGCCGGCGAGCGTCTCGGGCCGCAGCAGCGGCGTGTCGCCCGGGGTGACGAGGACCCGGGTGACGTCGTCGGGCAGCGCCCGGAGGGCGACGTCGAGGGCGTCGCCGGTGCCGCGCGGCTCGGGCTGGACGACGGTGCTGACCGGCATGGCCGTCCGTGCGTCCCAGGCGGCGACCTCCGCCGCCACGTCGTCCGCGCCGGGGGCGACGACGACGAGCACCCGCTCGAGCCCGAGCGGTTCGAGCGCGCCGAGGACGTGCCCGAGCAGGCTGCGGCCGGCGACGCGGTGCAGCACCTTCGACGTGGCGGACCGGAAGCGGGTGCCCCGGCCCGCGGCCAGGACGACGGCGGCGGTTCCCGGACGGTGGGCGTGCGGCTCGGTCATCACGGACCTCCTCTGCGGGCGCGGGATCGGGCACGGGGTCGGGCACGGGGCGGACGGGTCGTCGCGGGGTGCGCTGGGGGGCAGGGGATCGAACCCTGGATTCCGACTCCAAAGGTCGGCGTGTTGCCGGCTACACCACCCCCCACGGGTCCCCACCGGTCGTGGGGCCGGCCACGTCGCAGACCCCCGGTGGTGTGGTGCGGGCCTGCCGGCCGGGAGCGCCGAGGGTAGTGCTCGGCCGCCGGCCGACCCCGTCCGGACGTCGCCGACGGCGGCGCCCGTCCGCCGGTCAGGTCCCCGCACCCACCGTGACCTCCGGGCCGCCCGCGGGGGCGCTGACGACCTCGACGGCGTCGAACCGGTCGGCGACGGCGGCGGCGAGCCGCCGGGCGTCCGCGGCGTCGCGCGCCAGACCGAGCAGCGTCGGACCGGACCCGCTGACGAGCGCGGCGAGCGCCCCGTGATCGAGCAGCGCCGCCCGTCGTTCGGCGAGGGCGGGGCGGAGCAGGACCGCGGCGGGTTCGAGGTCGTTGCGCAGCAGCGGTGCGAGCTCGTCGACGTCGCCGGTGCGCAGCGCCTGCAGCAGCCCGTCAGGGCTGGACGGTGCCGGCGGCTCGAGGTCGTCGAACCGGGCGTACACGTCGGCGGTCGACAGCGGTTCCCGGTCGACCCCGACGACCCAGTGGGTGACGGTGCGGTTCAGCACGCGGGCGACCGACGTGCCCGTGCCCGTCGCGAGCGCCGTGCCCCCCTCGACGCAGAACGGCACGTCGGACCCGACGAGGGCGGCGAGGTCGTGCAGGACGTCCGGCTCGAGGTCGGCGTCCCACAGCCGGTTGAGCCCGACGAGCGCCGCGGCCGCGTCGGCGGAGCCGCCCGCCATCCCCGCCGCGACGGGGATGCGCTTGGTCAGGTGCAGCCGTGTCGTCGGCCCGGCACGGTCGCCGTCCGTCCCCGTGTCGGTCGCCGCCTCGCCGGTGCGCCCCCCACCCGAGGCGCCCCCGATGCCGAGGTGCGCCATCAGCCGACGTGCGGCGACGAGCGCGAGGTTGTCGGGTCCGGCGGACACGGCCGGGCCGGACCCGCTGTCGACGGTCAGGGTCGCACGCATGCGGCGACGCGCCGCCGGATGCGCCGCATGGGGCTCCTCCTGCAGTGTCAGCAGGAGCGTGTCGAACAGCGAGACGGTCTGCAGCACCGTCGCGACGTCGTGGAACCCGTCGGGCCGACGCGGGCCGACCCCGAGGTGCAGGTTGATCTTCGCGGGGACGTGGACCCGCAGCGTCCGTGCGGCGCCCCGACCCATGCGAACCCTCCCCCGGCCCTCGGCCACGGCCCCCGGCCACAGCCCCCGGCCACAGCTCCCGGCCCGGACGTCGGAGCGCCACCGCCGCGCGCCCGACCGCCGTGGCCATCCTAGGGGTGCCGGGCGGGGGCGCCAGCGGCGAGGTCGACGCCGGCGTCGGTGAGCGCGCCGGCCAGCCGGACGAACGTGGCCGGGTCGAGCGTCTCGGGGCGTGCACCCGCGTCGACCCCGGCGGCGGCCAGCGCGGCGGCGACGGTGGTCGCGTCACCGAGCGCGCGCAGCGTGTTGCGCAGCGTCTTGCGCCGCTGGGCGAACGCGGTGTCGACGAGCCGGGCCAGGCGGGCGAAGCCGGCCGGGTCGGGGGCGTCGGCGCGCCGGTCGAGGCGCACCATGACGCTGTCGACGTTGGGCACCGGCAGGAACACGCCGCGAGGCACCTGGAGGGCGACGGTGACCGCCGCGAGCACGCCGAGCTTCACGCTGACACCGGAGTAGGTGGGCTGGCCGGGCCGGGCCGCCCACCGCTCGCCGACCTCCCGCTGGACCATCACGAACAGGCCGTCGAACGCGCCCGACGCGAGCGCCTCCACGACGATCGCGGTCGCGACGTTGTAGGGCAGGTTGGCGACGAGCCGGGCCGGGCCGCCACCGACGAGGGCGGGCAGGTCGGTCGTGAGCGCGTCGGCGTGGACGACCTCGACCGTGTCGACGTCCGCCGCGGCGAGCACGTCGTGCAGGGCGGTGACGAAGCCGGCGTCGAGCTCGACGGCGACGACGCGGCGGACCGCACCGGCGAGCCCGAGCGTGAGCGAGCCGATGCCCGGGCCGACCTCGAGGACGACGTCGTCGGGGTCGAGGTCGGCGGCGGCGACGATGCGTCGCACGGTGTTGGGGTCGACGAGCAGATGCTGCCCGTCGCGCCGGCGGGTCGCGAGCCCGTGTCGGTCGAGCACCGCCCGGGCGGTCGCCGGCGTGAGCAGGGCGGTCATCGCAGCCCGAGCCGTTCGGAGCAGGCCGGCCACGCACCCCAGCCCTGCCGTGCGAGGACCCGCTCGGCGACGGCGATCTGCTGCTCCCGGGTCGCGTCGGACGCGAGGGCCGGGAAGTCGTCCGGTCGGAACGCGTCCCACGTCGTCGGGGCGAACTGGAGGCCACCGAAGTAGGCCGCCTCCCCGTCGATGAACCGGACCGCGTCCCACCGGCCGCTGGCCTCGCAGCGGGCGAGCGCGTCCCAGACGACCTCGCCGCCGCGGGTCCGGCTGCCGAGCCGTTCGACGCGGGCCCGGGGCGCACGCACCGTCTCGCGGGCGACGGTCAGCCGCGACTCGACCTGCCCGTCGACGGTCATGACGAGACGGGTGTCGACCCGCATGCCGTCAGCACCGTCCCGCTCGACCCGCCGGTACCCCCGGAGCAGCGTGTCGTCCTCGACGCGCACGTGCGGGGCGGGCAGCAGCACCGTGACCCGCTCCTCGTGGAGGGTGACGCGCCGGACGCGGATCGTCGTCGGCCCGTCGATCGGGGCGCGCGGGTCGGGGTCGACCCGGTCGAGCGGCCCGACGGCCACGTCGAGCTCGCGCAGGGCCGCGGCGACCGACGGTGCGGACGTCCGCGTCGAGCGGGCGAGGCCCGGCTCGAGGACGAGGACGCGGTGGGCGTCGACGGCCGGCTCGTCCGCGGCCGCCGCAGCGGGGGTGGCCGCCAGCGGTGGGGCCGAGAGGTCGGTGGGCACGCCGGCGGGCACCGGTGCGAGGGCGACCAGTGGGAGGGCGACAGCGGTCAGGGCCAGGAGGTGGAGGAGGCGACGCACGGGAGGGCGTCCGAGGGCCCGGACCGCACGCGGGGTGCGGGACGGCATCCGAGGAGGGTACGTCCGGCACGGCGCGGCGGGCCGGAGGCGCCCCGTCCGGTCGACCCCCGTCCGGACGGCCCCACGGGCGGTCCTCCGGGACGACCGGTGCGGTCAGCCGGGGAGGGCGAACGCCCGCCGCGTGTTGGCGAGCACCGTCGTCGCGAGCCCGTCGGGGTCGGTGCCGCGCACCGTCGCGAGCCGGTCGAGGGTGAGCCCGACGAACGACGGGTCGTTGGGCGCACCCCGGTGCGGGTGGGGGGTGAGGTAGGGCGCGTCCGTCTCGGTCAGCAGCAGCTCGTCGGGCACCAGCTCGGCGACCTCCCGCAGCGGCGCCGCGTTGGTGAACGTGACGTTGCCGGCGAACGAGTGGAACCACCCGTTGGCGACGGTCCGCACGGTCGTGGCGACGTCCCCCGAGTAGCAGTGCAGGACGACGCGGGCGTCCGGGCCGACCATGCCCTCGTCCTCGAGCAGCGCCACGCAGGCGTCCCACGCGTCGCGGCAGTGGACGACGACGGCGAGGTCGTGCCGGCGGGCGATGCCGATCTGGGCCCGGAACGCCCGCTCCTGGTCGACCGGGCTCGCGGTGTCGCGGTACCGGTCGAGCCCCGTCTCGCCGACGGCGACGACCCGCGGTGCGGCCGCGAGCACGTCGAGCTCGGCGAGGACGGCGTCGGTGGCGGCACCGGCGTCGTTGGGGTGCAGCCCGACGGCCGCCCACACGTCCGGTTCGGCCGCGGCGTTGGCGACGGCGGCCCGTGACGAGTCGACGTCCGTGCCGACGTCGACCAGCAGCGCGACCCCGGCGGCTCGGGCCGCGTGCAGCTGCTCGGCCACGTCGAGCGTGAAGTGATGACCGAGATGGCAGTGGGTGTCGACGAGCGGACGCATGCGGCGACGCTACCCGCGGGGTGTGCCGCGCCGGTCGGTGACGGCCGCGTAGACGGCCCGCCGCCGCAGCCCGTGCTCGGTGGCGACCCGGTCGACGGCGTCGCGGGTCGACCATCCGTCGGTGACGAGCGCCTCGACGGCGGCGGCGACGGTCGCGTCGTCGACCGGCGCGACCTCCGCCGGCGGGGCACCGGCGATGACGAGGGTCAGCTCGCCCCGCACCCCGTCGGCGGCACCGTCGCGCAGCGCACCGAGCGTGCCCCGACGGACGTCCTCGTGCAGCTTGGTGAGCTCGCGGCACAGGACCGCCGGCCGGTCCTCCCCGCAGGCGGCGGCGAGGTCGGCGAGGTCGGCGGCCGCCCGGTGCGGCGCGACGAACAGCACGACGGTGCGCGGCTCGTCGGCGAGCTCGGCGAGCCTGCGGCTGCGGGCACCACCACGGCGCGGGAGGAAGCCGTCGAACGCGACCCGGTCGGTGGGGAGCCCGGACGCGACGAGCGCGGCGAGGACGGCGGACGCGCCGGGGACGGGGACGACGGGGACGTCGGCGGCGATGCAGGCGCGGACGAGCAGCAGGCCGGGGTCGCTGACGAGCGGGGTCCCCGCGTCGGTGACGAGCGCGACGTGCGCACCGGCACGGATCCGGTCGACGACCTCGTCGACACGTTCCCGCTCGTTGTGCTCATGGAGGGACCGCTGCGGGCTGCTGCTGCCGACGTGGGCGAGGAGCCGGCCGGTGTGGCGGGTGTCCTCGGCGAGCACCAGGTCGGCGGCACGGAGCACGTCGGCCGCACGGCCGCTGAGGTCACCGAGGTTGCCGATCGGCGTGGCGACGACGGAGAGGGTCCCGCTCATGCGTCCTCACCCCGTCCGGCGGCGGACACGGGTCGGTGGAGGTGATCGGATTTGAACCGACGACTTCTTCGTTGCGAACGAAGCGCTCTGCCAGGCTGAGCTACACCCCCGAAGGGCGGCCGGAGTGTAGCGGCGGCCGGCGGGTGGCCGGCCGGTCGGGTCGGGGGCCCGGGGGTCTCAGCCGCGCCAGGACGGCAGCCGGACGACGGTCGCCGAGGTGCCGGCGGCGACGACGAGCTCCCCGGTGATCTCGTCGACGAGCGGCTGCGCGGGCCGCCGCAGGTCGAGGGAGACGAGGACGTCGCGGGCGGCGTCGCGCTGCAGCTTGAGGCGCCGCAGCACGACGACGGCGGCGAGCGACGCGCCGACGAGGGTGCCGGCGACGACCCAGGCGGGGCCGCCGACCAGCGGTGCGGCCGCGACGGACACGACGGTGGCCGCGAGCAGCGTCAGCGCACGGCGACGGCGACGGGCGACGACCGGGTCCTCGTCCCGCCGCACGCCCGGCGGGGTCGTGCCGACCGGCGTGGCGCCGACCGAGCTCGACCCGACGGGGGTGGCGCCGGTGCGGGTCGTCGGTGCGCCCGCGGCATCCGTCCTGAGCCCGTCCATGGCGCGCTGGAACCCTCCGACCGACGCCCGGGGGGACGGGCGGAGGCGGGACCGTAGTGCGCCGGGGAGGAGGATGACGACCCACACGAGGATGAGCAGCAGCAGCGACGGATTCAGCGCACCCACCGGGCCACCGCCTCCATGGTCCGTCGTGACGCCTCGACCCGCGTCCGGGTCGTGCGGCCCTGCGCCCACAGGGCTGGCGCGGACCGTAACAACCGGCGCCGCCGGCGCCGTGGAGGCCCGACCGTGCCCGCGCCGGCGGGCGGCCGCCCTGCGACGCTCAGTCGGCGGTCCCGACGTCCCCGGAGCGGCCGCCGGTCTTGCGCTCGAGCCGGACGTCGGTGACGACGGCGTCGCGCTGCACGGCCTTGACGAGGTCGTAGACGGTGAGCGCGGCGACGGACACGGCGGTGAGCGCCTCCATCTCGACGCCGGTGCGGTCGTGGGCGCGTGCGGTCGCGACGATCGAGACGGTCCCCGCGGCACGGTCGACGTCGAGGTCGACGTCGACGCCGGTCAGCGCCACCTGGTGGCACAGCGGGATGAGCTCGGGCGTGCGCTTCGCCGCCTGGATGCCGGCGATGCGTGCGAGCGCGACCGCATCACCCTTGGGGAGCTCCCCGTCGGCGAGCAGCGCGGCCGTCGCCGGCGTGACGATGACGCGGGCGGAGGCGACGGCGGTGCGGTCGGTCACGTCCTTCGCGCCGACGTCGACCATGCGTGCGGCCCCCCGGTCGTCGAGGTGGGTGAGGCGCTCCCCCTGCGGGTCCCGTCCGCCCATCAGTCGACGAGCAGCATGACGCGGACCTCGTCACCGACCCGGACCTCGGTCACCGACTCGGGGACGATCGCGAGCCCGTCGGCCTGCGCGATCGAGCTGATCAGGTGCGACCCCTGCGCGCCGGTCGGACGGACCGTCCAGGCGGCGCCGTCGCGGGCGAGCCGGACCCGCAGGTACGCGCGCTTGTGCGGCGGCGCATGCAGGGGCTCCACGGCGCGGGCGACGACGGTCGGACGGTGGACGTCACGCCGACCCTGCAGCGCCCGCAGCGCGGGGCGGACGAACACCTCGAACGACACGTAGGCCGACACCGGGTTGCCCGGCAGCCCGATGACCGGCGTCGAACCGATCCGGCCGCGCACCTGCGGCATGCCCGGTCGCATCGCGACCCGGACGGCGTCGGCCTCACCGAGCTCGGCGACGACGTCGGCGAGCAGGTCGCGCGTCCCCGCGCTCGCCCCGCCGGTGCACACGAACAGGTCCGCGTGCCCGAGGTTCGACTCGAACGCCTCGACGAGCGCGTCGTGGTCGTCGGGCACGGCGCCGGTGACGAACGGGACGCCGCCCGTCGCCCGCACCATCGCGGCGAGCATCGGCCCGTTCGAGTCCCGCAGCCGGCCGGGGCCCGGCTCGCGGTCGGCGGGGACGAGCTCGTCACCGGTCGAGAGGATGACGACGCGCGGCTGCGGCAGGCACACGACGCTGGTGACCCCGGCGGCGGTGAGCAGGGCCACGTCCGCGGGGGCGAGGCGCCGGCCGGCGGCGACCAGCTGCTGGCCGGGGCGGAGGTCCTCGCCGGCACGTCGGATGTTGCCACCGGCCCGGGCGGGCAGGTGGAACGCGACGTGCTCGCCGTCGTCGTCGGCGAGGGTCAGCTCGACGGGGACGACGGTGTCCGCACCCGGCGGGACGGGGGCCCCGGTCATGATGCGCACGCACGAGCCGCGGGCCACCGTCGGCGGCTCGGCGTCGCCGGCGACGACCTCACCGGTGACGGCGAGCCGCACCGGATGCTCGCGCGACGCGGCGGCGAGGTCGTCGGCGACGAGCGCGTAGCCGTCCATCGCCGAGTTGTCGTCCGCCGGCAGGGTCGTGTCGCACGTCGCCGTCTCGGCGAGGATCAGGCCGAGCCCGTCGGCGGTCCGCAGCGCGATCGGCTCGGGCTGCGGCAGCATCGCGAGGATCGCGTCGAGGTGCGTCTCGACGGGGACGAGCTGCGCGGCGGGGGTGACCTCGTCGCGGCCGTGGCCGACGAACCGGCTCATCGTGCGCCTCCGGTGTCGCCGCCGGCCCGGGCCTCGAGGTCGGCGAGGTTCGCGTGCAGCCAGGCGACGAGGTCGGGGCCGAGGTCGGGTCGGCGGGCGGCGAGGGCGAGGGTCGCGGTGAGGAACCCGAGCTTCTCGCCGGCGTCGTGCCGCGGTTCGTCGAGGACGAGTCCGACGATCGGCCGCTCCGCCGCGAGGGTGCGCAGCGCGTCGGTCAGCTGGATCTCCCCGCCACGTCCCGGCGGGGTGTCGCGCAGCACCTCGAGGACGCGGCCGGGGAGGACGTAGCGGCCGATGACGGCCAGGTCGGACGGGGCGGTGCCGGGTGCCGGCTTCTCGACGAGGTCGTGGACCCACACCTCACCGTCGCGCTCCCCGGGCTCGGCGGCGACCACGCCGTACTGGGCGAGCCGGTCGGGGTCGTCGACGCGCAGCAGGGCGACGACGGCGACACCGGTGCGCTCGTGGGCGGCGACCATCCGGCCGAGGAACGTCGAGTCCGGCTCCAGCAGGTCGTCGCCGAGCAGGACGGCGAAGCTCTCGTCGGCGTCGACGTGCCCGGCGGCCATCAGCACCGCGTGGCCGAGGCCGAGCGGCTCGTGCTGGCGGACCGCGTGGATCGTCGCGAGCTCCGCCAGCGCGCGGACCTCGGCGAGGTCGGCGTCACGCCCCTTCGCGGCGAGCGCGGCCTCGAGGTCCAGCCGACGGTCGAAGTGGTCCTCGATCGCGGACTTGCCCGCGGCGGTGACGAGCAGGACGTCCTCGAGCCCGTTGTGCACGACCTCCTCGACGACGTACTGGATGGCCGGCCGGTCGACGAGCGGCAGCAGCTCCTTCGGCACGGCCTTCGTGGCGGGGAGGAAGCGCGTCCCGAGCCCGGCCACGGGCACGACGGCGGTTCGGACCACGTGGCCTCCTGCACGGTCGGCGGGGCGCGCCCCGTCGGACCGCCGAGCCTACTGGCCGCCCCCCGACGGCCCTCGGAGGGGCCCGGCCGGAAGGGGCCCCGCCGTAGGCTGCGGTCGGCACGGCGGACGGACGGGGGCGGCGTGGGCGGCGGGACGGCGGACCCGGCCGGGACGGCGGCCGCGAAGCGGGCGCTGCGCGCCGAGCTGTTGGCCGCACGCCGGGCGCTGCCGCCGGAGGACGTGGCCCGCACGTCGTCCGCCGTCGTCACCGCGCTGCGTGCCCTGCCCGAGCTGACCGCCGCCCCGCGACGGGTGCTGCTGTACGCGGCCGACCCGGACGAGCCCTCCCTCGACGAGCTCGTCGGGGCGCCGCCCGCCGGGTGGGAGGTGCTGCTGCCGCGGGTCGAGGGCGCGACGCTGGCGCTGGTGGCCCACCCGCCGGGTGCCGCGCTCGTCGCCGGCTACCGCGGGGTGCGCGAGCCGCTCGGCCCACCGGTCGACCCGACGTCGGTGGACGTGGCGGTGGTGCCCGGGGTCGCGTTCACCGCCGACGGCCGCCGGCTGGGCCGTGGCGCGGGCCTGTACGACCGCACGCTGCCGACGCTCACGGGGGCGGTGCGCGTCGGCGTGTGCGCCGAGCGCTTCGTCCGCACCGCGCTGCCCGTCGCCGCCCACGACGCGACCGTCGACGTCGTCGTCACCGATGCGTCGGTGCGGCGCAGGGCGGCCGGCGGACCCGGCGGCGCGGCGTAGCATCCCCCCGTCCGGCGCCGGACGGCGGCGCCCGCATCACCGAGCGTGCCATGCCGACCTACGAGTACCTGTGCCGCGGCTGCGGCGAACGCCTCGAGGTCGTCCAGTCGTTCTCCGACGACCCGCTGACCGTCTGCGAGGCCTGCGGCGGTGAGCTGCGGAAGGTGTTCTCCGCCGCCGGCCTGATCTTCAAGGGGTCCGGCTGGCACGTGAAGGACTACGCCTCCGGCGGTGCCGCGTCCGGCGCCGCGACGTCGACGCGTGGCGGCTCGGCGACCTCGACCGACGGCGCGACCACGGACGGCGGGGGTGGCGGGTCGACGTCGGACAGGCCGGCGAAGGACGGCGGGACGGCGGGCGCGAAGCCGGACGCGTCGGGGTCCGGGGGGACGGCCGCGTCGACGCCGTCCGGTGGCGACGCCTGAGTCGTCCACAGGCCGGCACGAACCCCTTCCGTCGGGCGTCCGGGCCGGCTCTGCTCCACCCATGCCACCGGCCCTCCGCCTCCGGTTCCGTGACCGTGCCGTCGACGCCCCCCGCTCGCCGGCGCGGTCGGCGGGACCGCCACTCCGCCTCCCTGTGGCCGTCGACCGGATCGCGGAGGGCTGGTGGCGCCTCACGCCACGCGCCCGGGTCACCGTCGGGGCCGTCGGAGCGGCCGCCCTCGTCGCCACCGTCGTCCTCCGGCTCGCCCTGTCCCCCTACGGGCCTCCGACGGTCGTGCACGTCGCCCGGACCGACCTGGCGGTGGGCAGCACCGTCACCCTCGGGGACGTGGACCGGACCCGCTGGCCGGTCGGCCTGCTGCCCGCCGCCGCGCCGGCGACGCGCGCCGAGCTCGACGGGGTGCGGCTCGCGGCCGACGTGCCCGCCGGGACGGTCGTCACCCGCGACCAGCTGCGTGACGCCGGACCGCTCGCGACGCTCGTCACCGGCGCGGCGGCCGTGCCGGTGCCCGGGGACCTGCTCGGCGGTGTCGCTCCGGCCGCACGGCTCGACGTGGTCGGCGTCGCCGGCGACGGGACGGGGCGGGTCCTCGCGCGCGACGTGCGGGTGCTGGCCGTGGAGGACGGGACGGTGTGGCTGGAGGTCGACCGGGACGCGGCGGCGGACGTCGCGGCGGCCGCGCTGCGCGGCACGCTGTCAGGCGTCGTGCTCGCGGGCTGACACCGACCGGGCCCGTCGGTGCGCCGCCTCCGCCTCCCGGACGATCCGGCGCACCATCCGCGGGTACAGCAGCGCATGCATCGGCAGCAGCAGCAGCCAGTAGAGCCGCCCCCACAGGCCGCGCGGTTCGAACAGGGACCGCTGCTCGAGGATCGTCGCGACGCCGTCGTCGAGGATGCGGTACTCGTGCCAGGCGACGCCGGGGACGCGCATCTCCGCCCGCAGGCGCAGCAGCCGCGGCGGGTCGATCGCGTCGACGCGCCACAGGTCGACGGCGTCCCCCACGGCGAGGTCGATCGGGTGCCGCCGGCCGCGGCCCGCCCCGATCCCGCCGCCGAGCTTGTCGACCGCGCCGCGCAGCGACCACAAGAGCCGCGGGGAGAACCAGCCGCGTCCACCTCCGATGGTCCGCACCACGTCGAACACGTACGGGCGGGGCACCGGCGTGCGGCGCAGCCGGACGTCCTCGAAGCGCACCCCGCCGGCCCACGACGGGTCGTCGGGTCCGGGTGCGGACGGGTCGACGTCCCACGCCGGGTCCGGCCCGCCGGCGTCCGTCCACGTCGTCGCCACGTCGAGGGTGCGCAGCCGGCCGAGGGTGAGCGCGAGCGCGTCGTCGAACCCGTGCCGCTCGAACGGGAGGAGCGTGCGCGCCCGGTCGTCCCCGACGACGAGGTCGTCGCGCAGCGCGTCGAGCAGGGGGACGGCGACCGTCGTGGGCAGCGGCGTGACCGCACCGACGAACAGGGCGGACAGGCGCGGGGTGAGGACGGGCACGCTGAGGATGATGCGGCGGCGCAGCCCGGCGGCCCGCGCGTACCGGAGCATCATGTCGCGGAACGTGAGCACCTCCGGTCCTCCGAGCTCGAGGACCTGCCCTGCGGCCGCATCGAGGGTGAGGACGTCGACGAGCGCCCGCAGCACGTCGCGGATCGCGACCGGCTGGGTGCGCGTCCGGATCCAGCGCGGGATCACCATCAGCGGCAGCAGCTCCGTCGTGTGGCGGATCAGCTCGAACCAGGCGCTGCCCGACCCGATGATGACGCCGGCACGCAGCTCGGTGACGGGCACGGGGCCGTCGGCGAGCGTGCGCCCCACGGCCTGACGGGCGCGGACCCGCGCCGACGTGTCGGCGTCCCCGAGCTCCCCGAGGTAGACGATCCGTCCGACGCCGGCGGCGGCCGCCGCGTCCCGGACGACGGACGCGCCGGCACGTTCACGCTCGGCGAGGTCCGGCCGACCGTCGACCGCCCGGATCAGGTAGACGACCGCGTCGACGCCGGCGACGGCCCGGGCCATGTCGTCGGGGTCGGTGACGTCGGCGGCGACGACGGCGACCCGGTCGCGCCACGGTCGGGCCTCGAGCTTGGCGGGGGTGCGCACGGCGCAGCGGACGCGATGCCCGGCGGCGAGCAGCTCGGGGACGAGCCGGCCGCCGACGTAGCCGGTCGCACCGAGGACGAGCACGTGCACGGCGACCTCCCGTCGGACGGCCGGCGACCATCCTGCCACACGGACGCACCCCCACCTACGCTCCGTCCGCCTCCCGCGCCGCGCGTGCGCCGCCCGCGGGTCGCCCCGGCCCGTGCTCATCCTGCAGGCGTTCCTCCTCGGTCTCGTCCAGGGGCTCACCGAGTTCATCCCGGTGTCGTCCTCGGGCCACCTGCAGGCGGTGCCGTTCCTCCTCGGCTGGGAGTCCGCCAGCCTCGCCTTCGACGTCGCCCTCCACGTCGGCACCCTCCTCGCCGTCGTCGCGTCCTTCCACGCGGACCTGACGGCGATGGCCCGCGGGCTGCTGCGCCCGTCGGACGCGGCACCGTCGGCGCGGGGTGCGCGGCGGCTCGTCGGGATGCTCGCGGTCGCGTCGCTGCCGGCCGCGGCCGTCGGCCTGCTCGCGCGTGACGCGATCGGCGCGGCGTTCGACGAGCCGCTCGCCGTCGCGGCGTTCCTGGGCGTCACCGGCGTGCTGCTGTGGGCGGCGGAGCGGCGACGGGCCCGGCTGGGGACCGTGGAGCGTCCCGTGGCCGACGTCGCCGCGGTCGGCGCGGAGCTCGACGCGTTCCCGTGGTCGCGGGTGCTCGGCGTCGGTGCGGCGCAGGCGCTGGCGGTGCTGCCCGGCATCTCCCGCTCGGGCGCGACGATCGCGGCGGGGATGGCGCTGGGGCTGTCGCGAGGTGCGGCCGCCCGGCTGTCGTTCCTGATGCTGCTGCCGGTGACCGTCGGGGCGGCCGCGGTGACCCTGCCGGACCTGGGGACGGTCGAGCCGGGCACGCTCGCGTTCGGTCCGGCCGGCATCGCCGTCGGCGTGGCCGTGTCCGCCGTCAGCGGCTACCTCGCGATCCGGTTCCTGCTCAACCTGGTCGCCCGACGCAGCCTGCTGGTGTTCGCCCGCTACGTGGTCGCGCTCGGCGTGCTGCTGGCCGCCGTCGCGGTGGCCGGCGGCTGATGGGCGGACGCTCGGACGGGCGGGGTGGGGGCACCGGCGACGCCGGACCCGACCCGGCCCCGGTGACCGTCGGCGGGGCGGTCATCGCCGGGGGGACGTCGCGACGGCTCGGGACGGACAAGCGGCTCGTGACGGTCGACGGGACCGCACTGCTCGCGCGCACCGTCGCGGTGCTGCGGCCGTTCGTCACCGGCGTCCAGGTCGTCGTCGCCGATCCGGCCGACGGCCCGCTCGTGACGGGCGTGCTGCACGAGGACGCGGGGCCGCTGACCGTCACCGTCGACGCGCGGCCCGGCGTCGGTCCGGCCGCCGGGCTGGAGGCGGCGCTGGCCGCCGCCGCCGAGCCGCTGGTGCTCGTCCTCGCGACCGACCATCCGACGCTCGTCCCCGCGGTGCTCGACCTGCTGGTCGCCCGGGCACGGGGGTCGACGGCGGCCGCGGTGGCGCTCGCCGGGCCGCGCGGTGCGGAGCCGTTCCTCGCCGTCTACCGACGGGCGGCGCTGCCGACCGTGCGGGCCGAGCTCGACGCGGGCACACGACGGATGCAGGCGGTGCTCGCCGCCCTCGACCCGGAGCTGGTCACCGAGGCGGAGTGGCGTCCGCTCGACCCGGACGGCCGCACGCTCGCCGACGTCGACGGCCCCGACGACCTCGCCGGCAGCGGCTGACGCTCAGGCGACCGGCTGGCTCGCGAGCCGCTCCGCGTCGCGGGCGATGCGCCGGGCCATGCGGGGGAACATGAACGCGTGGATCGGGGCGAGGCCGTACCAGTAGACGCGCCCCCACAGCCCGCGCGGGAGGAAGCGGGCCTGCTGCTCGAGGACGCTGCCGCCGTCGCCGTCGCCGGAGATGCGGAACTCGAGCCACGCCTCCCCGGGGACCTTCATCTCCGCCCGCAGCCGCAGCAGGCCGGCGTCGGCCCGCGGGTCCGCAGCCGCCGGCGCGGCGGGATCGGCCGGCCGTTCGAGCGCCTCGACCCGCCAGAAGTCGACCGGTTCGCCGACGGCGAGCTGCTCCGGATGCCGCCGCCCCCGTCCGAGGCCGATGCCGCCGACGAGCTTGTCGATGCCGCCGCGCAGCACCCACAGGAAGCGGGGCGTGTGGTAGCCGCGTGTCCCGCCGAGGGAGGTGACCGCGTCGTAGAGGCGGCCCGGCGGTGCGTCGCACTGCATCCGCCGCACGTCCCGCAGGATCGTCCCGCCGGCCCAGTCGGGGTCGGCGGGGCTCGGCGTCGCCGCGAGGTCGTCGGGGGCGCGGTCGATCCCGCCGGCGGACGCCCACGTGGTGGCGACGTCGAGGTCCTGGACCTTCCGGAGCGCGAGCCGGACGGCGTCGTCGAACGTGATGCGCTCGAACGGCACGAGCCGGTGCGCCGTGTCGTCGGTGACGACGACCTCGTTGACGAGGCTGTCGACGAGCGGCCGGGCGACACCGGTCGGCAGCGGGGTGACCAGGCCGACCCACAGCGACGACAGCCGCGGGGAGAGGACGGGCACGCGGATGATGAGGCGGCGGCGCAGGCCGGCGATCGCGGCGTAGCGCTGCATCATCTCGGCGTAGGTCAGCACGTCGGGCCCGCCGATCTCGAGCACCCGACCCTTCGTCTCGTCGACGTCGAGGACGCCGACGAGCATGCGGAGCACGTCCCGCACCGCGATCGGCTGGGTGCGGGTCGCGACCCAGCGCGGGGTCGTCATGACGGGGAGGACCTCGGTGAGGTGCCGGAGCATCTCGAAGGACACGCTGCCGGAGCCGATGACGACACCGGCGCGCAGCTCGGTGACGGGGACCGGGCCGGAGGCCATGATGCGCCCGACCTCGTGGCGGGACCGCAGGTGCTCCGACAGACGGTCGTCCTCACGTCCGAGGCCACCGAGGTAGACGATGCGGCCCACGCCGGCCTGCGCCGCCGCGTCGCGGACGGTGCGGGCGCCGGCGGCCTCCCGCTCGGCGAAGTCGGGGGTGCCGTCCATGGCGTGGACGAGGAACAGGATCGCGTCGACGTCCGCGCAGGCCGCGTCCATCGTCGCCCGGTCGGTGACGTCCCCGCGGACGACCTCGACGCGGTCACGCCACGCGCGGCCGTCGAGCTTCGCGGGCAGGCGGACCGCGCAGCGCACGGTGTGCCCGGCGGCGAGCAGCTCGGGGACGACCCTGCCGCCGACGTAGCCGGTGGCGCCCAGCACGAGCACGTGCATGCCGTCTCCTGACCCCCGCGCGGTTCGGTGCGGCCGTCGGGGCGGATCGGGCCGGCCCGGGGCCGACCCGGAGGCCGACCCGCGGGCCGGTTCAGCGCCGCGTCAGCGGCTTGTAGCGCACGCGGGTGGGGTTGAGCGCGTCGTCGCCCTTGCGGCGGCGGAGGTCCTCGACGTACTCGGAGTAGCCGCCGGGGAACCAGGTGACCTCCGAGTCGCCCTCGAACGCGAGGATGTGGGTCGCGACCCGGTCGAGGAACCAGCGGTCGTGGGAGGTGACGACGACGCAGCCGGCGAAGTCGAGCACCGCCTCCTCCAG